>NZ_CP015848.1:4397500-4551873 GCF_002105535.1 Magnetospirillum sp. ME-1
CGAACCGATGGGGCAGCTCCCCTTTTCCGCGCCGGGGAAGGCGCGCTTCAGGGCCGACACCTCCTTGGGATCGCCCACCGAGGTGCCGGTGCCGTGGCATTCCACATAGCCGATGGAAGACGGCGCGAAGCCCGCCTGCGCCAGGGCCCTGGACATCACCTCGCTCTGGGCCTCGACGCTGGTCACGGTATAGCTGGTCTTGCGGGCGGCGTCGTTGTTGACGCCCGAGCCCCGGATGACGGCGTAGACATGGTCGCCGTCTTCGATGGCCCGGCCCAAATCCTTCATCAGCACCGCGACCACGCCGGAGCTGAACGCCGTCCCGCCGGCCTCGGCATCGAAGGTGCGGATATGGCCGTCGGGCGAAAAGATCGAGCCCTTGACCGCCAGATAGCCGGCGCGGTTGGGCACCCGGATGGTGGCCGCCGCCGCCAGGGCCATGGCGCAGTCGCCATCGCGGATGGCCTTGGCCGCCAGATCGACCATCACCAGCGAGGTGGAGCAGGCGGCCTGCACGTTGAGGCTGGGCCCGCTGAGGTCGAGCTTGAAGGAAATGCGGGTGGACGCGTAATCCTTGTCGTTGCCGAAATGCAGCATGCTGGCCGTCCCGCCGTAACGGGCGTCGGGATAATCGGCCAGGACGTTCATCATGTAGTTGGTCACCACCGTGCCGGTGGTGGCGTAGACCGCCACGGGGCCATGCCCCCGGCCGGGCGGATAACCGGCATCCTCGAAGGCTTCCCAGGACACCTCCAGCAGATGGCGCTGCTGCGGGTCAAGCAGGCGGGCCTCGACGGGCGCATAGCCGAAGAATCCGGCGTCGAAGCCGTCATGGCCGTCCAGGACGTAGCCGGCCTTGACGTATTGGGGATCGCGGATCTGTTCGGGCGGCACACCCTCGGCCAGCAGCTCGGCATCGGAAAAGCGGGTCAGCGATTCCTTGCCGTCACGGAGATTGTCCCAGAATTGCCGCCAGTCGGACGCGCCCGGCAGCCGGCACGCAATCCCGATGATGGCGATCCCCCCCGGTTGCGCCACGGCCAAACCCCTCCCCTTTTGCGTTTTGTCCGGGCGTTACCAGTCGTCCCCGTCATCGGCATCGTCGCCGTGGGACTCGCCCTCGCTGAAATCCATCAGACGTTCCAGGGTGCGCTCCATGAAATCCTGCATGGAGGCCAGGTAATCGATCCAGATCTCGATCATCAGCATGACGATCTTAAGCTGGAAGCCCACCATCCGGCCGCCGGGATTGCCGCCGCCCATGGCCATCAGCAAGGGCAGCATCTGCATGAACGACCCCATCTGGAACGGCATTTCACGACCGGCGCCACCACCGCCCCGCCGTTCGCGCCGCCCTCCGCGATCTCCACTTTTGCGTGCTTTCCTCTCCTCATTATCGCGCCCAAGGCATGTGTCTTCAGGCCTGTCGTTATCTCGCATATTCCCCACCCGTCATCTTAGCCTCGATTAAGGAGCCAATGGCACCGATTACGCCTTATTACGAGCCGAGGCAAACAATTTTCCATGCCCCCCTGCCGCCAAGGGATGAATCCCCCGTCCCCCACAGACACGACGACCATGCCTTCTGTTTCCGGCATGATACAGATTATGGAAATACGCGGTTGAAAGCGTAGTTCGGCTCAGTAAGATTGCAGGCGGTCGTTTTCCTGACTGTCGGAGCGACTGAACCACGAGCAAGGTGCCTTTTAGGTTGAGCACAACAAATGCTAAACCACTATTGGCCACTATGGAGCGGGCGGAAGCGCTTAGCCGCGACCGCGACCGCGTGCTTTGGCGCGCCCACAGCGAATCCTTGGGCTCGGCCCTGGTTATGGTTCCCGCCGAGGACGAGCCTTCGCCGCGCGTGCTGTCACGCTTTCGCCACGAACACGCCCTGAAGGACCGGCTCGAGGCCGATTGGGCGGTGCGGCCGACCATCCTGGTCGAGCGCGGCGGCACTGTGGAAATGCTTCTCGAAGACCCGGGCGGGATGCCGCTGGACGGCATCCTGGGCGATGCCGCCCAGGCGGGTAGAGGAATGGACATCCCGGACTTCCTGGTCCTGGCGCCCCGAATCGCCGAGTCCCTCTCCCGGTTGCACAGCAGGAACATCGTTCACAAGGACTTGAGGCCGGCGAATATCCTCGTCTCCCCGGACGGACAGCCGGTCCGTTTCACCGGATTCGGCATCGCCTCGCTGCTGCCGCGCCATCACATCGCGCTGGACCCCATCGAAACCATCGAGGGCAATCTGGTGTACATGGCGCCGGAACAGACCGGGCGCATGAACCGGTCGGTGGATTGCCGCAGCGACCTGTACTCGCTCGGCATCGTGTTCTTCGAGATGCTGGCCGGCAGGCCCCCCTTCGCCTCGGAGGACCCCGTCGAACTGGTGCATTTCCACGTGGCGCGCCGTCCGCCGCTGCTGTCGGGCATCCGTGACGACATTCCGGGTCCGGTCTCGGAAATCATCATGAAGCTGCTGGCCAAGCCGGCGGAGGAACGCTACCAGACGGCCAGCGGACTGGCCGCCGATCTCCTGCACTGCCTGGACTCGTGGCGGGGCAACAAGGCGGTGGCGCCGTTCCGCCTGGCCGCCAACGACACGCCGGATCGCCTGATCATCCCTGAAAAGCTCTATGGCCGCGCCGCCGAATTGCACCGGCTGCAAAAGGCCGCCGAGCGGGTGACGGCGCAGGGCAGCCTGAACATCGTCCTGGTCACCGGCTATTCGGGCATCGGCAAGTCGGCCCTGGTGGGGGAACTGCACAAGGCCCTGATCCAGCCGCGGGCGCTGTTCGCCTCCGGCAAGTTCGACCAGTACCGGCGCCACATCCCCTATGCCACCTGGGCCCAGGCGTTCCAGGGCACCATCCGCCAGGTTCTCGGCCAGGGCGACGCCCAGTTGGAAGAGTGGCGCCAGGCCATTCAGGACGCGCTGGGGCAGAACGGCCGCCTGATCACCGACCTGATTCCGGAACTGGCCCTGCTGATCGGCGAGCAGCCCCCGGTTTCGGATCTGCCCCCCAACGAGGCGCAGGTCCGCTTCTTCGCCACCTTCCGCCGGTTCCTCAGCACCTGGGCGACGGCCGAGCATCCGCTCGTCCTGTTCCTCGACGATCTCCAATGGATCGACCCCGGCAGCCTGAAGCTGTTCGAATACCTGGCGACCCACAGCGAACTGCGCCATCTTCTGCTGATCTGCTCGTACCGCGACAACGAGGTCGGGCCGGCCCACCCGCTGGCCCTGGCGTTGGACTCCATCCGGTCGCGCGTCAGCCTGGACGAAATCCTGCTGCAGCCACTGTCCACCGACCACCTGAACCAGATGGTGGCCGAAACGCTGTTCTGCCCGCGGACCAAGGCCCAGCCGCTGGCCGAGATCATCGGCGCCAAGACGGCGGGCAATCCCTTCTTCACCATCCAGTTCATGCAGGGGCTGTTCGAGGACGGCCTGCTCGCCCCCGGCCCGGACGGGTGGCAATGGGACATGGAGAGGATCGCCGGCAAGACCTTCACCGACAATGTGGTCGATCTGATGGTCGGCAAGCTGCGCCGCCTGCCCGAAGGGGCCCAGAGCGTGATGCGGACCCTGGCCTGCCTGGGCAACACGGTATCGGTCAACACCCTTCACATTCTGTTCGGCGATTCGGCCGCGCCCCTCGACGACGCCCTGGACGAGGCCTTGCGCGCCTCGTATCTGGTGCGGCGCAAGGACAGTATCCGCTTCACCCACGACCGCATCCAGGAAGCCGCCTATTTCCTGCTCCCCCCCGAATCCCGGCCGGCCGAGCACCTGCGCATCGGCCGCATGCTGCTTTCCGGGCTCGACGACGGCGCGCTCGACGACCAGATCTTCGACGTGGTGAACCATTTCAACATCGGCGCGGAGCTGGTCGCCGATCCCGAGGAACGGCAGCGGATCCGCCTGATGAACGTCCGGGCCGGCGAGAAGGCGAAGGCCTCGGCCGCCTACGCCACCGCCCGCACCTTCTTCGTCGAGGCCATGGAGATGTTGCCGCCCTCGGCCTGGGAGGAGGATTACCAGGGCACCTTCCGGCTGCACCTGGAACGGACCACCTGCGAGCTGCTGCTCGGCAATTTCCAGCAGGTGGATCAGCTTTTCCCGCTGATCCTCGACAAGGCGCGGAGCAACGCGGACCGCGCCCGCGCCTATCGCCTGCTCATCCTGCGCAACCAGGTGGCCGGCCAGTACGGCGAAGCGGTGGAGGTCGCCCTGACCGCGCTGCGCCTGTTCGGGCTGACCTGCCCCACCACCCCGGCCGACATCGAAGCGGCGGTGGAACGCGCACGCCAGGATTCCACGGTCAACCTCAAGGGCCGCGAGATCAGCGAGCTGATCGACGCCCCGGTGATGACCGATCCCGATGCGCTGGGCATGCTGGGCATCCTGGCCGACGCCATGCCCTGCGCCTGGATCGCCAGACCGGATCTTTACGCCTGGCTGGCCCTGAACGCGCTCAACGTCACCCTGCTTCTGGGCAATGACGGCGATTCCTGCGCCGTCTACATGGGCTATGCCATCGTCCTGGTCAGCAAGTACGACGCCATCGACGAATCCATCCAATACGCCAATGTGGCGCTGAAGCTGCAGGAAGCACTGTCGCGCCCCGACTTGCGGGGACGCATCCTGGTCCGGGCCGGCGTGTTCATCAACAGCCGCCGCAATCCCATGCGGTCCAGCATCGACATCCTGCGGGAAGGGTTCGTGGACTGCCAGGCGGCCGGCGACTACTCCTACGCCGTGTACGGCGCCCTGGAAATCTCGTGGCTGACCTTCGAATGCGGCGCGCCGCTCGACGACATCTCCGCCGCGGCCATGACCTATTCGGCCTTCGCGCAGCAAAGCCGCAACAACGGGCTGCTTCACACCCTGCGCGCCCAGGAGGCTTTCGTCTCCTGCCTGACGGGTGAAGCCGAACTGCCCACCTTCATGGAACGCGGCGAAACGTCCCTGGCGGCGCTGACCGCCGCCAAATTCGGAACCGGCATCGCCTATTACCACCTGATGGTCCAGACGGCCGCCCTGCTCCATGGCGATTACCAGCTGGCCCTCGAGCAAAGCCGCCATATCCTGCCCTATCTGAAGAGCATCACCGGATGGGTCGCCGAAACCAGCTACCACCTGCTGGCGGTCCTGACCCTGACGGCGCTCGACGCGCCCTCCGACCCGGCCGAGGCGGCGGAGCGGCGGGCCGAGCTGGCGGCGCATGTGGATCTGCTGGCAAGGCGGACGGCCAATTGCCCCGAGAATTACGGCTGCCGCCACGATCTGGCCCTGGCCGAGATCGCCCGCACCGAGGGCGACCTGCTGGAGGCCGAACGTCTCTACGAGAACGCCATCAGCCAGGCCCACGACAACGCCACCCTCCATATCGAGGCCATCGCCTACGAGCTGGCGTCAAGATTCTATCGCGGGCGCGACCGGCAGCTGATCGCCGACACCTATCTGCGCAAGGCCCGCGACGCCTATGCCCGATGGGGCGCCATGGGCAAGGTGCGGCAGCTGGAAGCCGCCTATCCCCAGCTGGCGGACAAGCCCGCCCGGTCCGGCGCCGGAAACGCGCCGCACGGCCAGTTCCAGAGCCTGGACGCCATCAGCGTCGTCAAGGCGTCGCAAGCGGTGTCCGGGGAAATCGCCCTCAACCGGCTGGTCGAGACGCTGCTGCGCATCGCGGTGGAAAACGCCGGGGCGGGACGCGGCGTGCTGGTGGTCGATCTCGGCGGCACCTCCACCGTGGTGGCCGATGCCCGCATCGACGACGGTGCCGTGGTGGTGGTTTCGCTGCGCAGCGAGCCGACGCCCAAGGTCCTTCCCATGAAGGTCCTGAACTACGTCCAGCGGGCGTGGAAGGGCGTGCTGCTGGACGACGCCCCCCTGGACAGCGATTTCGGGACCGACGAGTACATCCAACGCAACAACGTCCGCTCGGTCATGTGCCTGCCCATGGTCAAGCAGTCCAAGCTGATCGGCCTGCTTTACCTGGAAAACAGTCAGGTATCCCACGTTTTCACCGCGGCCCGCGTCGCGGTTCTCGAATTGCTGGCCTCCCAGGCGGCCATCTCGCTGGAAAACTCCCTGCTGTACGAGGATCTCGAACGGCACAGGGACGACCTGGAACGCACCGTCGCGCTCCGCACCGCCGAACTGTCCGAGAAGAAGGAACAGCTGGACAAGATCCTGGCCGAGCAGGACATCATCCTCGAGAACGCCTCGCTGGGCATCGTCGTCGTCCAGCCCGCCCCCGACGGGCGGCGGCTGATCCGGCGCGCCAACCGGGCCATCGAACGCCTGTTCGGCTTCAGCCCCGACGAATTGCTGGGAATGGACACCCGCGATGTCTGGGGCAGTGACGAGGAATTCAGGAGTGTGGGCAACGCCTACCAGATGCTCGCCGCCGGCGAAACCTACAGTGGCGAGCACGTCATCACGCGCCGGAACGGCCAGAAGGGCTTCTGCAAGCTGGTCGGCACCGCCATCGAGCCGGCCGACCTCGCCAAGGGCACCGTCTGGCTGATCGAGGACATCACCGATCGCCACGCCGCCGAAGTCGCCCTCAAGGCCGCCAAGCAGATGGCCGAGGAGATGGCCGAGGCCTTCCGCTACAAGAGCGATCAGGTCTCGGCGCTGTTGGACAATTCGGGGCAGGGCTTCCTGTCGTTCCAGGGCGATCTGCTGGTCAAGCCGGAATTCAGCCACCCCTGCCTGGCCTTCTTCGGCGGCTCGCCGGCCGGCAAGCCCATCGACGAACTGCTGTTCTCGGGCGACGACCACGCGCGGGACACGCTCAGGGCCTGCATCGAGGAAGCCCTGGCCGAAAAGGACACCGCCCGCGCCGAGCTTTACCTGTCCCTGCTGCCCGAAGAGATCACCATCGGCAGCCGCATCCTGAAAGCCGAGTTCAAGCCGCTGGACCAGGCGATCATGGTGGTGCTCACCGACATCACCAGCGAAAAGGCGCTGGCCGCCCAGGTGGCGCGCGAACGCACCCACCTGGAGATGATCGTGTCGGCCGTCACCTACGGCAACGACTTCTTCGACGCCGTCGCCGAGTTCACCAGCTTCGTCCAGGACGGGCCCGGCATGTGGCGGGGCCGCGACCGGACGGTCCTGTACCGGATGATCCATACCTTCAAGGGGACCTTCAACCAGTTGGGCTTCCACCATCTCCCCGCCGCGCTGCATGAGGTGGAATCCTCGCTGCAGCGGCTGGGGTCGTGGGCGGACGGGGCCGCCGCCGCCGCCATGGTGTTCTCCCGCGATTGGCAGGCCATCCTGGCCTCGGACCTGGAGACGGTCCGCAGCGCCCTGGGCGACGATTTCATGGCGCGGCGCGGCGTGGTCACCGTCACCCCCGAACAGGCCAAGCGCTTCGAGCGCTTCGCGCGCGGCCTGCTCGACGAGGCCGAGGTGCCCGACGTGCTGGAGGAAATCGCCGCCATCCGCACAGTCTCGCTGCGCCAGGCCATCGCCGATTTCGACAAGATGATCCATCAGATCTCGGCGCGGTTGGAAAAGGAAGTGGCGCCGCTGGTGGTGGAAGGCGACGACGTCCGCATCGATCCCGAGGTGTTCGGCCCCTTCCTGCGCTCGCTCGGCCACGTGTTCCGCAATGCGGTCGACCATGGTATCGAGGACCCCGATTCCCGCCTGTCCACCGGCAAAAGCGAGGTGGGCACCATCACCTGCGCCATCCGCCGGGCCGATGGCGCGCTCAGCATCGACATCGCCGACGACGGCAGCGGCATCGATGTGGAAACCCTGCGCCGCCGCGCCGCCGAACTGACGTCGGCCGATGTCAGCGGCTGGGGCCTGGCCGATCTGGTCTTCGCCGACGGCGTCAGCGTGCGGACCGAAGCCACCGAGCTTTCCGGGCGCGGTGTCGGCATGACCGCCGTGAAGGCCAGCGTCGAGGAGTTGGGCGGCAGCGTCAGCATCAATTCCCGGCCGGGCCACGGCACCTTGTTCCAGTTCCATATCCCCTTCCCGCCGCAGGTGGAGGGGCGTGCCCAATGACATTCTGCAAATTGAAGTTTCCGCCCACGATGGCGGCGGTGCTCTCGCGCAGCCGGGACTACCTCCAAGACGAGATCGGCCTCAAGGTCTCCAGAGCTAAGCCGCGCATCGGCAATATCGACGCGCTGCAATTACGCGATATGACCGCCGTCGTCTGCACCGGAGGGCCGGTCAAGCTGATCATCGCCTTCAGCTTCCAGCGCCCCCTGCTCGAACATATCCGGGAAATTCTCACCGCCTCCATGGACGTGGCCGAGGAAGAACTCGAACTCTACCTGCGGGAAACGGCGGCCGAGATCGTCAACGTCATTCTCGGGCACGCCACCGCCGACCTGGCGGAAGAAGGCAACGACATGGAATTGTCTCCGCCCAGGGTCCTGGACCAAGAAAAGAACATTCTTCGTCCTAAAAAGGCGACTTTCACCTCGATCGAGATGGCAACCAATTATGGTATCCTCGATATCAACTTCGTCGGGCCATCCGAACTTTTCGACCATGACCTGAACATAATCGACGAGAAAAAAACTCAAGGGGGGGACATGCACCCACTGAAGGTCCTTATTGTCGATGACTCCCTGCTGACGGTCCGGACACTGACCGGCATGCTGACCGAACTTGGACATCTGGTCGTCCAGACGGCGGGAAGCGGGGCCCTGGCCCTGGAGGCCTATCGACAAGCCAAGCCCGACCTGGTCACCATGGACATCACCATGCCCGACATGGACGGCATCGAGGCCACCGGCGGCATCCTCAAGGAATTTCCCGATGCCAACATCATCATGGTGACCTCGCATGGACAGCAGGGTATGGTCATGAAGGCGGTGAAGGCGGGGGCGAAGGGCTATGTCCTGAAACCCATCAAGGCCGACAAGCTGCGCGAGATGATCTCGCGGGTGTTCAAGACCTGACCGATCAGAGGAAACGGATGGCCACGGCGTCAAGGCGCGAACACACGGCGAAAGGCGCCCGCAGTGATGGCACGTTCGACGTCATCCCGTTTCCCATCTACGTGGTCGACACCCAGACCCTGGAACTGGTCAGCGTCAACCAGGCCATGCGGCGGAAAACCGGAGCGGTGACGGGGCAAACCTGCCACGACGCCATCTACGGCCAGCCGTCACCCTGCCATTTCTGCAAGATCGCCCCCCTGTCCGAGGCGGCAGCCTTAGGGCCGGCCACCATGGTGTTCGAGCATTTCAACGACCGCGACGATTGCTGGTACCAGTTGAACGAGACCTTGATGGACTGGTTCGACGGCCGTCGGGTCAAGCATTCCATCGCCGTGGATATCGGCGCGCTCAAGGACGCCCAGAACGAGCTGTCGGAAGCCTATGCCCTTCTCGCATTGAAAAGCGTCGAACTGGAAAGGGCCTCCATCACCGACACCCTGACCGGGCTGTTCAACCGCCGCCGCCTGGACGAGGCCTATGCCCACGAACTGGACCGTGCCCAGCGCTATGCCAAGCCGGTTTCCCTGATCATCAGCGATGTGGACCATTTCAAGTCGGTCAACGACACCCATGGCCACCAGACCGGCGACGACGTGCTGAAGACCATCGCCGGATTGCTGCGCAGCGGTGTCCGCGCGGTGGACATCGTCGGACGCTGGGGCGGCGAGGAATTTCTGGTCATCTGCCCGGATACCGACCTGGACGGAGCCGTGGCCCTGGCCGAAAAACTGCGGGCTTCCATCGCCGAAGAGCCGGTCGCCACCATCGGCTCCACCACCGCGTCGTTCGGCGTCGCGCAGTACCGGGACGGCGAGTCGTTCAAGGATACGGTGGCCCGTGCCGACACGGCGCTCTACCGGGCCAAGATCAACGGCCGCAATCGCGTCGAATCCTGAGGCCGCGTGATGCTGATCGGCCAGTTCACCCTGCCGCTCGCCTTCGACCTGGCCGCCACCTTCCTGTTCGCGGTCACCGGGGCCTTGACCGCCATGCGCAAGGGCTACGATTTCGTCGGCGTGTTCTTCCTGGCCCTGGTCACCGGCATCGGCGGCGGATTGCTGCGCGATGGTCTTTTCCTGCAGCAGGTGCCGGCGGTCCTGGGCTCCCACTACCTGCTGTCGGTGGTGGTGGCCACCATCATCGGCCTGGTGTTCGGACAAAGCCTCAACCGCCTGTCCCTGGTCTTCCTGCTGGTGGATGCCCTGGGTCTGGGGCTCTACACCGTGTTCGGGGCGCAGAAGGCGCTGAACGCCGGGCTGGGCTGGGTTCCGGCCTTGCTGATCGGGGTGATCAACGCGGTGGGCGGCGGCGTGCTGCGCGACGTGATGACCCGGGAGGACCCGCTGATCTTCCGTCCGGGCGAGTTCTATGCCGCCGCGGCCCTGGCCGGGGGGGCGACCTTCGCCGTCCTGGCCCTGGCCGCGGGTCTGGCCGCCCAGCTGGCCGCCCTGGCCGGAATAGCCGTCACCGTGCTGGTTCGGGTGGCCTCGGTGCGATTCGGCTGGCACACCCCGGCAGCCCGCGCCCTGATCGGCCGCGACGATCCACCGGGAGAGGCTTGACTTTATACGCCGCCCTCAGGCGCCGGGCGCACGCCTCCGCGTGCTCTGAAATACTTGCCGGCGAAGCCGGCACCCGCGCGGCCCCTTGGGCCTAACCAAATCTCGATGAGTTCCACTCACCGCGATTTGGTATAATGTGGCGACATGATCGCGCCGTCCCCTCCTCCCGACACTTTCAACGTCTTGTGGCTGCAGGCCGCCAGCTGCGGCGGCTGCACCATGTCGGCCCTGGCGGCCGACGATTCGGGCTTGCTGCGCGCGCTCGAACGGTTCGGCATCCGCCTGCTGTGGCACCCTTCGCTCTCCGAGGAATGCGGCGCCGAGGCGCTGGCCACCCTCGAGGATTGCGCCACCGGCCGGGTCCGGCTGGACTGCCTGTGCGTCGAGGGCTCGGTGCTGCTGGGTCCCGGCGGCTCGGGCCGCTTCCAGATGCTGTCGGGCAGCGGCAAGCCCATGAAGGACTGGATCGCCCGCCTGGCCGCCAAGGCCAATCATGTGGTGGCGGTGGGCAGCTGCGCGGCGTTCGGCGGCGTACCGGCCGCCGGCCACAATCCCACCGACGCCCGCGGCCTGCACTATTCCGGCTGGGATTTGGGCGGCGCGCTGGGCAAGGGCTTCCGCTCGGCCTCAAACCTGCCGGTGGTCAACATCGCCGGCTGCGCCCCCCATCCGGGATGGATCGTCGAAACCCTGGCGGCCCTGGCGTTGGGCGAGGTGACGCCCGCGCATCTGGACGCCCTGGGACGGCCGCGCGCCTATGCCGACCATCTGGCCCATCACGGCTGTGGCCGCAACGAGTTCTACGAGTTCAAGGCCAGCGCGGCGCGCCCCTCGGATCGCGGCTGCCTGATGGAGAATCTGGGTTGCCGCGCCACCCAGGCGCCCGGCGACTGCAACATCCGCCGCTGGAACGGCTATGGCTCGTGCACCGATGGCGGTTACGCCTGCATCAACTGCACCTCACCCGCCTTCGAGACGCCTTCGGGTCCGTTTCAGGAAACCGCCAAGGTGGCCGGCATCCCGGTCGGCCTGCCGGTGGACATGCCCAAGGCGTGGTTCGTGGCCCTGGCGGCGCTGTCGAAATCGGCGACGCCCCAGCGGGTTCGCACCAACGCCCACGCCGACCACGTCATCGTTCCCCCCGCCCGCCGGCCTTCGAAGACGCCATGACCAACGCCCCCACCCGCCTGATCGTCGGCCCCTTCAACCGGGTGGAAGGCGACCTCGAAGTCACGCTGGACGTCACCGATGGCGTGGTGGCCGAGGCCCGCGTCAACGCCCCCCTCTACCGTGGCTTCGAGCAGATCCTGCAAGGCCGCCCGGCCGCCGATTCCCTGGTGATAGCACCGCGCATCTGCGGCATCTGCTCGGTATCGCAATCGGTCGCCGCCGCCCGCGCCCTGGCCGGGCTGGAGCGCCCCGACATTCCGGCCAACGGCACGCTGGCCGCCAACCTGATCCTGGCGGCCGAGAACGCCGCCGACCACCTCACCCACTTCATGCTGTTCTTCGCCCCCGATCTGGCGCGGGAATGCTATGGCGAGCGCTCGTGGTTCGCGCTGGCGCGCCGGCGTTTCGCGGCGGGCGATGGAGAATGCGCCCGCGCCCTGCTTCCCGCCCGCGCCCGTTTCCTGCATCTGATGGGCCTGCTGGCCGGCAAGTGGCCACACTCCCTGGCGCTGCAGCCGGGTGGCGTCACCAAGTCCGTCGATCCGGGCGAGAAGATCCGCCTGCTGTCCATCGTCTCCGAATTCCGCGAAGCCCTGGAAACCCACCTGTTCGCCGCCCCGCTGGAAGCCGTCGCCGCCCTGGACGGCGTCGGCGCCCTGGAGGCCTGGGCCGATGCCGCGCCGCCCGGGCAGGGCGATTTCCGCCTGTTCCTGCACATCGCCCGCGACCTGAACTTCACCACCCTGGGGCACGGTCCCGGCCGCTTCATCTCGTCGGGCAGCTTCGGTCTGTTCGCCCCGGGCGTCTGGACCGGCCAGGCCCTGTCGGAGTTCGATCCCGCCCTGGTGAGCGAGGATCACGCCCACAGCTGGATGGAGGGCGGAATCCTCCCCCCCTTCTCGGGCCAGAGCATGCCCTCTCCCGACAAGGCCGAGGCCTATACCTGGTGCAAGGCACCGCGCCTGGACGGCCGGGTGGCCGAGGTGGGCGCCCTGGCCCGCCAGGTGGTGGACGGCCATCCCCTGGCTCGCGCCCTGGCCGCCGCCCGCCCCGGCGGTTCGGTGCACGACCGGGTGGTGGCGAGATTGCTGGAACTGGCCCGGCTGATCCCCGCCATGGAAGGCTGGATTCGCGCCATCCGCCCGGGCGAGCCGTTCTGCGCCCCGCCCTCCCAGCTCATGGACGGCCAATCGGTGGGGCTGGTCGAGGCGGCCCGCGGGACGCTGGGCCATTGGCTGGGCCTGCAGGGCGGCAGGATCGCCAGCTACCAGATCGTCGCCCCCACCACCTGGAACTTCTCGCCCCGCGATGCCCAAGGCAATCCCGGAGCCCTGGAAACGGCCCTGGCCGGAACCCCGGTCAACCCCGGCGAAACCACCCCTGTCGCCGTCCAGCACGTGGTCCGCTCCTTCGACCCATGCATGGTCTGCACGGTGCATTAGAACAACTAATTGATATTATTGATATTTTTAGCCACCCTCCACATCGCCTCCACTTCCCCTCCATATCGAGGCTCGGGTTGTAAAAATCATCCGGTCTGCACTTCGATCCACTCGGAGCCGCGAACGTCACGATAGATCGAAGTCATATCCGCCGACTTGTGCCCCAGCAGGGCTTGGGCATTGATGCCCTGTTCGGTGTAGAGCCGGGCAGCCAACGACCGGATTTCATGGAAGGTCGGAGGCGTTTTGCCCGCCGGAGCCCTCACCCCGGCCCCATCCCGACACCGGGCAAATTTCTGGCTGATGGTGGTGTCGCGGATCGCCGCCCCCGGCTTGGCCTTGGCGCAGCGCCGTTCAACGGCTGCTGTTCCAGCCCCTGGTCTACCTGCTGGTGTTCGGCGGCGTGCTGGGCGGAACCAGGGTCGGCGGCGGAATCGATTACGCCCAGGTGGTGGCGCCGGGCATCGTCGCCATCGTGGTGATGAACTCGGCCATGGCCGTGGTGGGCGGCATGTTCGTTACCGGCTACTACTTCCATGCCATGGAGGCGTGGCTGCTGGGGCCGATCACGCTTCGGGGCTTTCTTGGCGCTCTGGTGGCCGGAGCCACCGCGATGGCAATGCTGGCCGGGGCCACCGCCCTGGTGCTGATCCGGCTGGTACTGGGGCTCTCACCCGCCGAGCCGGTCCTGGCCCTGGCGGCTATCGTCTTCGGCGCTGCGGCCTTCAGCCTGCTCTTCGCCATAGCCTTCGCCCTGCCGCGAACCCCCGACAAGGCCCAGAGCGTCCTGGCCTTCGTCATGATGCCCATGATGTTCTTCGGCTGCACCTTCTATGGCTGGGATAGTCTGGCCTGGCCCTGGAACGCACTGGCGCTGCTGATGCCCACCACCTATCTCAGCGAGACGTTGCGCGCCACCTATGGATCATCGGCAACCCTTCATGCCAGTCCATGGCTGATGGCCGCCGGACCGGCCGTCCTGGGAGGGCTGGCGGCCCTGAGCGACCATGTGTTCCGACGGCGCTTCCGGGACTTCCCCTGGTGACCGAAACGCCCCTGAACCTGAGATGGAGCCAAGGGATCATGGGCGCCACGCCTCCTCGGCCGCCCCGCTGGCCGGGGCCGTCGCGGCTGGGGTTGCGGCAAGCCCGCCAAAACCATCCCCTAACCATCTGATTTCATTGAGCGGAAAATTGCCGTTTCCCGACGTTTTCGACCGCCACAAATTTCAGCTGCCTCATTGAATTTACGTCAGAATCCCCCGACCTCCCACACCTCCATGGCCTGCACCGTCCACTAGGGTCGACGGCTCAAACGTCTGACCGTCAGGCAAGCGGGTCCAGGCGAAGCCGGTATCCCACCCCCGGATCGGTGACGATCAACCTGGGCCTAGCCGGATCGTCCTCCAGCTTCTGGCGCAGCTGGTTGACGTAGACCCGCAGGTAGGCGGTGTCCTCCACATGGGCCGGCCCCCAGACCTCCTTGAGGATATGCCTGTGGGTCAGCACGTGGTCGGGGTGGCGGGCGAGGAAGGCCAGCAGGTCCCATTCCTTGCGCGACAGGTGGATTTCCGAACCGGCCTTGCTGACCACCAGACGGTCGAGATCGATTCGGAGCGGGCCGCTCTCCACCACCTGTCCCCCGTCCTTGGCCGCGCGGGGGCGAAGCACGGCGCGGACCCGGGCCATCAGCTCGGCGACGCCGAACGGCTTAGCCACGTAATCGTTGGCGCCCCGGTCCAGGGCCTCCACCTTGTCCAGTTCCTGGGCGCGCACCGACAGCACGATGATGGGCAGATCCGAGGTTTCGCGTACCTCGGAGATCACTTCCTGTCCATCCAGGTCGGGCAGGCCGAGGTCGAGGATCAGCAGGTCCGGCTCCCGCTCGCGGATGGCCGCCAGGCCGGCGGCGGCGCAATCCGCCTCGGCCACCTCGTAGCCGTTGGCGGCCAGGGAGATGCGCAGGAACTTGCGGATCTGCGGTTCGTCGTCGACGACCAGGATACGGCTCATCACCCCTCCTCGCCGGCCACATCGGGAGGCTGTGGCAGCGGCAGGCGGATGATGATGGCGGTTCCCGATCCGTGCAAGCCGGCTTCGGCGCGGATGGTGCCGCCATGGGCCTCGACGATGCCGCGGCAGATGGCGAGCCCAAGGCCGGTCCCCGCCGGCTGGCTATCGGCCTGGTTGACCCGGTAGAACATGTCGAACACCTTCTCGCGGTCGGCCTCGGGGATACCCGGCCCCTGGTCGGCCACCTCGATGGAGATATGGTCGGCGGCCTTCCTGGCCCAGACCTTGATGCCGGTGCCGGGCGGCGAATACTTGCAGGCGTTGTCCAGCAGATTGAAGAACACCTGGCCCAGCAGGACGGCATCCACACACAGCAAAGGCATGCCGGGATCGATGTCCACCTTGACGGCATGGGAACGGGTCAGCCGGGCCGCCCGCTCCACCGCGCCGCCGACGATGTCGGACAGGTCGGCCCAGTCGATGCGGGGTTTCAGCGTGCCGCTGCCCAGCCGGGTCATGTCCAGCAGGTTCTGGACGAAGCGGTTCAGGCGTTCGGCTTCGTCCTGGATGGTCTGGGCCAGATCGTGGCGGTTGTCGGCGCTTAAAGCGCCATCATAGCTGATCAGGCTGCTGGCCGCCCCCATGATGGACACCAGCGGCGTCCTCAGGTCGTGGGACAGCGACGACAGCAGGGCCGAGCGCAGACGCTCGCGCTCGGTCACCACCCGCGCCGTCTCGATATCGGCGACCAGGATGGTGCGCTCGATGGCCACCGCCGCCTGATCGGCCAGGGTTTCCAGCAGACGCATCTGGGCCGGGCTGGGCAGGTCGGCGTCCTCGCTCATCTGCACGCCCAGCACGCCCACGGCGCTGCGCCCGGTGCGAAGGGGCAGGAACAGCCACAGGGCCGCGGGCAGGGTCGCGGAACCGCGCCCGGCCGGCTTGCCGTGGACCCAGGCCCAATCGGCGGCGGCGGCGGACTTGTCGTCCAACTGATCCTCGGGCGGGTAGCCGGCGGCGATGCCGAGACGGCCGTCCACCGGCAGCAGCACCAGCGACCGCCCGCGAATGGTGTCGGCCACGTGATGGACCACCGCCCACAGCACGTCGTCCTGGGTGGCCGCCCCCGTCACCTTGCGGCCGAAATCATAGAGATTGGCGGTGCGCCGGGCGCTTTCCCGGCTGGCCCGGACCTGGGCGCGCAGCCGGCTCGCCATGCCCGAGACGATGAAGGCGGCGATCAGGAAGAAGGCCAGGGTCAGCAGGTTTTGCACGTCCGAGACGGCGAAGGTGAAGCGCGGCTCGGTGAAGAAGAAGTTGAAGGCAAGAAAGCTCGCCACCGAGGCCAGAATGCCGGGCCGGAGGCCGAACCGCATGGCTACCATCATCACCGCCAGCAGATAGGCCACCGAAATGCTGGCCACCGGCAGCCACAGGTCGATGGCGAAGCCCAGCCCGGTGGCGGCGGCAGCCCCTACCAGGGCAAGGGCGAGACCCAGCCAGTCCTGGGGTTCGGGCCGCGGCGCCGCCGGCCGCGGCGCCTTGCGGACATCCTCGGCATCGTCGCCGACCACCAGGATGTTGAAGGCCCCTCCCCGCTCGACCAGCCGATCGGTGACGGTGGCGGAGAAGCGGTCCAGCAGCCGCAGCCGCCTGGGGCGCCCAACCACGATCTGTGTGGCGTTACACTCGGCGGCCGATGCCAGGATAGTGGCCACCACGTCGTCACCCTGCAGGTGGGCCGTCTCGCCCCCCAACTGGGCGGCAAGCCGTATGGCGGCGGCGATCCGGTCCTTGTCGGCCTCGGGCAGCGTCAGGGTGTGGGAGGTCTCCACCGTGACCGCCATCCAGGCGGCGCCCCGGCGGTCGGCGGCACGCTTGGCGACCCGGACCAGCCGGTCGGAATCCGTCCGCTCGTCGATGCAGACCATGATGCGCTCGCGCGCCGGCCAGGGACCGGCGATGGCGTTGGTGCGCATGTAGTCGACCATCTGGGCGTCCACCCGCTCGGCGGCATGGCGCAGCGCCATCTCGCGCAGCGCCGTCAGGTTGCCGGGCGAGAAGAAATGGCCGACGGCGCGGCGCGCCTGTTCGGGAACGTAGACCTTGCCCTCGTTCAAACGCTTGATCAGATCCTCGGGCGGCAGGTCGATCAGCTCGATCTCGTCGGCTCCGGCCAGCACGCCATCGGGCAGGGTCTCTCGCACCTTGACGCCGGAAATCCGCTCGACCACGTCGTTCAGGCTTTCCAGGTGCTGGATGTTCAAGGTGGCGTAGACGTTGATACCGGCGGCCAGCACCTCCTCCACGTCCTGCCAGCGCTTGAGGTGGCGCGAACCGGGAACGTTGGTGTGGGCCAGTTCGTCCACCAGGGCGATGGCGGGGCGCCGGCTGATCAGCGCGTCCAGGTCCATCTCGCGGAACTCGCGCCCCCGGTACTCCACCAGACGGGCCGGCAGCACGTCGAGGCCCTTGACCAGGGCCTCGGTCTCCCTGCGGCCATGGGTCTCGACCACCCCCGCCACCACGTCGACGCCGTCCCTGAGGCGTTCATGGGCGGCGCACAGCATGGCATAGGTCTTCCCTACGCCGGGCGCGGCGCCGAGGAAGATCTTCAAGCGCCCACGCCCCTCCCGCCGGGCCTGGGCGAGAAGGGCGTCGGGCGAGGGACGTTGCGGCTCGCTCATGCCGATCACTTCACTTCATGGGCCAGCGCTCGTCCAGAGCCATGTTGAGCTTCAGCACGTTGATGCGGGGTTCGCCCAGAATTCCGGCCTCGCGGCCCTCGGTGAGGCGGGCGATGAGGGCGCGGATTTCCTCCTGGGGGGCCCGGCGGGCATTGGCCACCCTTTTCACCTGCCATGCCGCCGCCGCCGGGGTGATGTGGGGGTCGAGCCCCGAGGCCGAGGCGGTCAGCAGGTCGGCCGGCACCGGATCGGCCTGTCCAGGATGGGCGTCCAGCAGCGCCGCCTTGGCGGCGGCCACCGTGTCGGCCAGGGCCTTGGCGCTGGGGGCGAGGTTGCTGGCCCCGGAATTGGCGGCGTCGTAGGGCTGCTTGGCGGTGGCCGAGGGCCGGCCCCAGAAATAGCCGGCCAAGGTGAAGCTCTGGCCGATCAGCGCCGAGCCCACCACCTTGCCGTCCTTCTCGATCAGGCTTCCCTGCGCCTGCCAGGGGAAGGCGAGATGGGCCAGGGCGCTCACCGCGCCGGGATAGGCGAAGCCGGTGACGGCGGTCAGCGCCGCCAGCAGGGCAAGGGAGGAACGCAGGTCTTTCCACATGGATGTCACTCCGTCAGGCGAGGCCGAGAACGGCCACCGCCATGTCGATCAGCTTGATGCCGGCGAAGGGCGCCACCAGCCCGCCCAGGCCGTAGACGGCCAGGTTGCGCTTCAACAGCGTCTCGGCGTCGGCGGGACGGTAACGCACGCCTCTGAGCGCCAGGGGAATCAGGGCGACGATGATCAGGGCGTTGAAGATGATGGCCGACAGGATGGCGCTCTCGGGGCTGGCCAGCCCCATGACGTTCAGCGCCTGAAGCTGGGGATAGGAGGCCAGGAACAGCGCCGGGATGATGGCGAAGTACTTGGCCACGTCGTTGGCGATGGAGAAGGTGGTCAGCGCGCCCCGGCTCATCAGCAGTTGCTTGCCGATCATCACGATCTCGATCAGCTTGGTGGGATCGCTTTCCAGATCGACCATGTTGCCGGCCTCACGCGCCGCCTGGGTGCCGGTGTTCATGGCAACCCCCACGTCGGCCTGGGCCAAGGCGGGAGCGTCGTTGGAGCCGTCGCCGCACATGGCCACCAGCTTGCCGCCCTGCTGGTGCTCGCGGATCAGCTCCAGCTTCTTTTCCGGCGTCGCCTCGGCCAGGAAGTCGTCCACTCCGGCCTCGGCGGCGATGGCCGCGGCCGTCAACGGGTTGTCACCGGTGATCATCACCGTGCGGATGCCCATGGCGCGGAGCGTGGCGAAGCGTTCGCGGATGCCGGGCTTGACGATGTCCTTCAGGTGGATGACGCCGAGCGCCCGGCCGTTCCTGGCCACCACCAGCGGCGTGCCGCCCGCCTTGGCCACCCTCTCCACCAGCCCCGGCAGGTCGCGCGGGGCGAAATCGGCCACGTGGCGGAGGATGGCGTCGGACGCTCCCTTGCGGATGCTGTCTCCCGACGTGTCCACCCCGCTCATGCGGGTCTGGGCGGAAAAGGGCACGAAGGTCATCTCGGCGACGGGATCGGCAAAGCCGAAGCGCGTCCGGGCCAGGGCGACGATGGACTTGCCCTCGGGCGTCTCGTCGGCCAGCGACGACAGGAAGGCGGCTTCGGCCAGATCGCGCTCGGGGATGCCGGGCAGGACCAGGAACTCGGACGCCTGCCGCGCCCCCAGGGTGATGGTGCCGGTCTTGTCCAGCAGCAGCACGTCGATGTCGCCCGCCGCCTCGACGGCGCGGCCCGACTTGGCGATGACATTGAACCGCACCAGCCGGTCCATGCCGGCGATGCCGATGGCCGACAGCAGCCCGCCGATGGTGGTGGGGATCAGGGTGATGAACAGGGCGATCAGGAACACCATGGGGATGCTGGTTCCCGACCACGAGGCCCAGGCCGGCAGGCTGGCCACCACCACCAGGAAGATCAGGGTCATACCCACCAGCAGGATGGAAAGGGCGATTTCGTTGGGGGTCTTCTGCCGCCTGGCGCCCTCGACCAGGGCGATCATGCGGTCGAGGAAGGTTTCGCCCGGATTGGCGGTGATGCGCACCACGATGCGGTCGGACACCACGCGGGTGCCCCCCGTCACCGCCGAGCGGTCACCACCCGATTCCCGAATCACCGGGGCGGATTCACCGGTGATGGCGCTTTCGTCCACGGTGGCGATGCCGGTCTCCACATCGCCGTCGCCGGGAATGACGTCACCGGTCTCGCAGATCACCAGATCACCGGCCTTGAGACTGGCGGCGGGAACGCTGGTGGGGCCGCTCCCCGACAGGTCGGCGACCTTGCGGGCCACCGCTTCGGACTTGCTCCGCCGCAAGCTGGCGGCCTGGGCCTTGCCGCGTCCCTCGGCAATGGCCTCGGCGAAATTGGCGAACAGCACGGTGAACCACAGCCAGACGCAGATTTGGACGGTGATCCCCACCGAGGCTCCGACGGCGACGTCGCGCAGGGTCAGCACGCTGGCGGCCAGCGACACCAGGGCAGTGGTGAACATGATGGGATTGCGCACCAGTTGGCGCGGACCCAGCTTGATCAGGGCGCCCTTGGCCGCCTGGGCCAGGATGGGGCCGTCGAACAGCGACAGCGCTTGGGGGCGGTGGATGGTCATGGGAGCCTCTAGAACAGGGCGCCGGCGCTAAGCGCCAGATGCTCGACCACCGGGCCGAGGGCGAGGACGGGGAAGTAGGTCAGCCCCCCTACCACCAGGACGATGCCGACCAGCAGGGCGACGAACAGCCGGCCATGGGTGGGAAAGGTGCCGGCCGAAGGGGGCACGGCCTTCTTGGCGGCCAGGGATCCGGCGATGGCCAGCACCGGGATCATGATGACGAAGCGCCCGACCATCATGGCGGCGGCCAGGGTGGCGTTGTAGAACAGGGTGTTGCCCGACAGCCCGCCGAAGGCCGAGCCGTTGTTGTTGCCCGCCGAGGCGAAGGCGTAGAGCACCTCCGACAGCCCGTGGGGCCCGGCGGCGGCGATGCCCGCCTGACCCACCGGCAGGGCGATGGCCAGACCACCCAGGCCCAGCACCGCCAGGGGGCTCGCCAGGATGGCGATCACCGCCAGCTTGATCTCGCGGGCCTCGATCTTCTTGCCCAGGTATTCCGGGGTGCGCCCCACCATCAGCCCGGCGATGAAGACGGTGAGCAGGGCGAACACCAGCATGCCGTAGAGGCCCGAGCCGACGCCGCCCACAACCACCTCGCCCAGCAGCATGTTCACCAGGGGCACCATGCCGGCCAGGGGCAGCAGCGAATCGTGCATGGCGTTGACCGCGCCGCAGGAGGTGGCGGTCGTGACGACGGCGAACAGTATCGAGGCGGCGATGCCCAGGCGCACCTCCTTGCCTTCCATGTTGGCAATGCCGCCCAGCACCGGATTGCCCTGGGATTCGGCCCACCACGCGGCCCCCAGCCCGGCCAGGAACAGCACCATCATGGCGGCCAGCAGCGCCCAGCCCTGACGCGGGTCGCCGACCATACGGCCGAAGGTGTTGGTCAGCGCGGCGCCGATGGCGAAGATCGCCAGCATGTGGATCAGGTTCACCAGGGCGTTGGGGTTCTCGTAAGGATGGGCGGCGTTGGCGTTGAAGAAACCACCGCCATTGGTGCCCAGATGCTTGATCATCATCTGGCTGGCCACCGGCCCCTGGGCGATGACCTGGGAGGCGCCTTCCAGGGTGGTCGCCGTCACCGGGGCGTCGAAGTTCTGCGGCACGCCTTGGCCCACCAGCACCAGAGCGCCCACCAGGCAAAGGGGCAGCAGCAGGCCGAGGGTGACGCGGGTGATGTCCACATAGAAATTACCCACGGTGCGGGTGGAGTGGCGGGCGAAGCCGCGCATCAGCGCCGCCGCCACCGCGATGCCCGCCGCCGCCGACAGGAAGTTATGGACGGCCAGCCCGGCCATCTGGGAGAGATGGCTCATGGTGCTCTCGCCGCCGTAATTCTGCCAGTTGGTGTTGGTGGCGAAGCTGATGGCGGTGTTGAAGGCGAGGTCGGACGGCACCGCCCCCTGGCCGGCGGGATTGAGCGGCAGCAGGTGCTGCAGCCGCAACAGCACGTAGAGGCTGAGCACCCCCAGCAGATGGAAGATCAGCAGCGAGACGGCATAGGCCGCCCAGCCCTGCTCTCGCCCGGCATCAATGCCAAGCAGGCGGAACAGGACCGCCTCCCGGGGGCCGGGGGCCGCCTGGAACAGCCAGGCCATGTAGCGCCCGAGGACCGGCGTGACCGCCAGGACCAGGGCAAAAAACAGCAGAAGCTGGAGAACGCCGTGAGCATCCATGGCCGGAAATCCTAGAACTTGTCAGGACGAGTCAGCACATAGGCCAGGTAGCCGGCCAGGCCGAACACCATGGCGACACCGATCAGCAGACCGAGCAGGTCGTTACCGTGCATGGTGGCGGCGCTCACATATGTTCGCAAGCCCGCACCAGCAGGTGCAGGACGCCGAACATGGATAAGACGGCAAGAATGAGAAGGGCTTCGAGCATGACGGCCTCCCGGCCGATGATGGTCTGGTCGGACTACCATCGCGCCGAACGGCATCAAGGTTCGATACGGAGTTGCGCCAGCGGCGTTTATGGAACGCTTATACCCATGGGACGGATTGCCTTCGACACTAGCCCCCGTCCAAAACCATCCCGTAGTCATTTGATTCTGTTGAGACGTAAATGGCTGTATTCCAACATTTCCGGTCGCCGCAAATTTGCGCCATCTCTTTGAGTTCACAGCACAATCCACCGCCGTCCCACACCTCCATGGTCTGCACGGTGCATTGATTTTTTATCGTTATACCTCAATGCGCTAGCATCATTCGTTACGAATTCGCCCCCTAATCCGTCACTAATTGGCGGGAACGCTGATCCATTCATCGCCGCGCTTGTCGCGGTAAAGCGCCGTCATGTCGGGGGATTTGTGCCCCAGCAGCGCCCGCGCGTTGATGCCCTGCCTGGCATAGAGCCGGGCGGCCGTTGAGCGGATTTCATGGAAGGTGGGCGGCGTCTTGCCCGCCGGCCAGGCCAGGCCGGTCTTGTCGCGGGCCTCGGCGAAGGCGGCGGTGATGGTGTGCAGCCGCAGCTTGTCGCCCGGCTTGGCCCGCCCGGCAAAGGCGGAGTGATGCACCAGATGGCGGGACAGCACCACGTTGAGCGACTCCCCGGAAATCGGACGCTGGATCACCTTCCACAACCACCAGCGGCCTCACGCCACCCATGGTGGAAAGCCCCCCGCCGAGGTCTGCTGGAACACCATCAACCAAACCGATCAGCAGGCCCGCAAAGTAGCTTAAACTTCCCCAAAATCTACCCAACAAACGGGGAGTAGCTCAGTAACCTATTGGCGCCCCACGGCGAACTCCCATCAGGTTCCCGTTGAAGCGAAGGCCATTCCCGCCATGGATATTGCGGCCGACACCACGTTCGAGTCATTGTCAGGCTTGATCGAAAGCAAGGATGGCCGGGCCTTGAGCAGCGGCGAGCAGGCTGAACCCGGCGCCGTTTGGGGCGCCCTGATGGCTGCCGCGCAGGATGGCGATGGCGCGGCCTATGGTCGCCTGCTGAGTGAAATCACCCCCATGCTGCGGCGGATTGTCCGGCGCCGGTGGGGCGACACCGATTGCGAGGATGTGGTTCAGGAGGTCCTGATCTCGCTCCATCGCGTCCGCCACACCTATGACCCGCAACGGCCGTTCATCCCCTGGCTCATGGCCATCGCCCAGTTCCGCGTCGCCGACGCCGCCCGTAAATCGGCACGCCGTACCGTACATGAACGGCCGGAATGGAGTTTCGAATTCGGGCTGCCCGACGTGGCGGCCGAGGAGCAGGACGAGCCGCAGGGAGACCCCCAATTGCTGCGCCGCGCCATCGCCAACCTGCCCGATGGCCAGCGACGTGCCGTCGAACTGCTGAAGTTGGAGGAACGCTCGCTGAAGGAAGCGGCGGCCGAAACGGGCATGAGCGTAGGAGCGTTGAAGGTGGCGGTTCATCGCGGGCTCAAGGCCCTGCGCGCCGCCATGATGGGAACGGAGCGATGATGAGAACCGACGACCTGATCCTGTCCCTGAGCCGAGACGCGCGGCCGGTCCGGCGCCTCGCCCCCCCGTCCCGGCGGGCGCTGCGCTGGTTCGCCGTGGCGGTTCCGGCGGTGGCCGTCATCGCCGTGTTCATGGGATTGCGGGGGGATCTGGGATTACGCATGGCCGAGCCGGCCTTCGTGATCCAGTTGATCGCCTGCGCCGTGACCGCATTGTGCGCAGCCATCGCCGGCCTGACGCTGACCATCCCGGGAACCTCCAGGCGCTGGGCCCTGTTGCCGGTGCCGCCCATGCTGGTATGGCTGGGCGGATTCGGCCGCCAATGCGTCCTCGAATGGCTGTCCCCGGATTCCGGGACCTTATGGAGTGGTCCCCACCTCCATTGCCTGCCGGATATCGCGGTGATCACCGCCATCCCCACGGTGGCGGTGCTGCTGATGCTGCGCCGGGGGGCACACTTCCGCCCGCGGCTGCCGGTCATGCTGGGCGGGCTGGCGGCGGCGGCCCTGGCCCATGGCGGGCTGTCGCTGGCCCATCCCGAGGATGCCGGGTTGCTGACCCTGATCTTTCAGTTCACTGCCGTCGGGCTCCTGGCCCTGGCGTCCCCCAGGGCCGTGACGCGGAGCGCCCCCTGAATCGGGTGGGCCGGGGCTTTTTCGGAACCGTCCGCCCCGTCCGTCAAGGCATCACTCGCCGGAACCAATGATCCGCGAGGCGGGGAAGTGGATGGAGGCGGTGGTGCCCTTGCCCTCGACGCTGTCGATGCCGAGGGTGCCGCCATGCAGTTCCATCAGCGATTTCGAAATGGGCAGGCCGAGACCGACACCTTCCCGCTCGCGGCGCAGGACCCGCTGGCCGCCCTGCTCGAAGGGCATCAGTACCCGCTCCAGATCGGCGGCGCTGATGCCGATGCCGGTATCGCGCACCCAGATGGTCACGCCGCTTTGCTCGATGGCGGCGGTCAGGGCGACCGAGCCGCCGGCCCCGGTGAATTTGAGGGCGTTGCCCAGCAGATTGATCAGAACCCTATGGATGGCCGTCAGGTCGCCGCGCAACTGGGGCAGGTCGGGCGGAACCGAGGCCGTCAGCGTGATGCCGCTCTCCTCGGCCTGGGAGTGCAGCAGGCGCATGGAACTGGTGATGACGTCGTGCAGATTGACTGCGGTCTCGCGCATGGTGACGCGCCCCGCCTCGATCACCGACATTTCGAGAATCTGATTGATCAATGACAGCAGGTGCTGGCCGCTGTTGACGATGGTCTCGATGTATTCCTTGTAGCGCTCATTGCCGATTTCGCCCCACATCTCGTCGGCCATGATCTGGGCGAAGCCCAGCACCGCATTGAGGGGGGTCCGCAGTTCGTGGCTCATATTGCCCAGGAACTCCGACTTGGCCCGGTTGGCGGCTTCGGCCACCTCCTTGGCGTCCTTCAGATCCTCCTGGGCGGTCTGCAGCGACTGGATGGTGTCTTCCAGATTCCGCTGGGTCGTGCGGATCACGGTTTCGTCCAGGAAGGTCAGGATGGCTCCCGCCGTCTCTTCCCGCAGGTCGCGATAGGGCACGATGCCGATACGATAGATCCGGCCATCGATCTCCATGATCTCTTCATGCGCCAGTCCGCTGGAGACCACGGTCATCAGCATGCCGCGCAGATCCTTGATGTGGAACTGGCTGGGCACGGCGGTGATCAGCTGGCCGGTATCGGACGGCAGCAATCCGAACAGCCGGGCCGCCTGGGGGGTGAAGCGGGTGATGCGCAACCCCTTGTCCACCACCAGCATGGGGAAGCCCACATTGTCCTGGATGTTCTGCAGATCGGCGTTGGCGGCCCCCAGCTCACTGGTGCGGACCTGCAGTTCCTCGTTGACGGTGGTCAGTTCCTCGTTGGTGGATTGCAGTTCCTCGTTCGACGTCTCCAACTCCTCGTTGGAGGATTGCAGTTCCTCGTTGGCGGCCTGCATTTCCTCGTTGAGGGCCTGAAGCTCCTCGTTGGAGGTTTCCAGTTCCTCCACCACCGTCTGGAGATGCTCGCGCGTGGCGATAAGCTCCTGCTCCAGCTCGATCAGGCGGATATCGTTGCCGAGCGATGCCGGCAGCTCCGCGGAAGAGCCCTCCGCCACCGCATCGATCTTCTCGCAACTGGCCAGGAAGATGCCTTCGCTGATGCCCTCGGCGGGAAGGGGGCGGATCACCAGCCGGGCCAGGATGTCGCCATCGCGGGTGCGCAGCTGCCGCTTGGTTCCCATGGCGACGGCCCCGGATTCCTTGGCCCGGTGGACCAGGGCGCGCAGGTCGATACGGAAGTCGTCGGCGATCAGCTTGCCCAAATTCTGGTTGGGCCGCCCCTGGGGAAAGCGGACAAAGGCGTCCACGTCCCCATGGTAGTACAGAATGTCGAGATTCTCGTTGATGGCCACGCTGGGGGGCATGCAGGCGGCGACGAAGCCGTCGCGCACCAGATTCTCGATGGATGTGCCGCCCAGGGGCAGAATGGTGTCGTGGGTGTCGGACAACTTCGGACGGAAGGCGCCGAAGACCGGATTGGCGGTGCGCGGCCCGCCCATGCGCTTTTGAAAGATCTTGGACGTGGTCTTGATGGCGCGGAACAGGTCGGCGCAATGTCCCACGGATTCCGATTTGCCCAGAAACAGATGGCCGTCGGAATTGAGGGCGTAGTGAAAGACCTGGAACACCCGGTCCTGAAGGTCGGAGTTGAAGTAGATCAGAACGTTGCGGCAGCTGACGATGTCCACCTTGACGAAGGGCGGGTCCTTGATCAGGTCCTGGCGGGCGAACACCACCATCTCGCGGATGGGCTTCTTGATCTGGTAGTGCGGCCCCAGGGCATCGAAGTATTTCGACACATAGGCCTTGTCCAGCGCCTCGACCGTGGAGGCGGAATAGCTTCCCTTGCGGGCGTGGCGCATGGCGTCCAGGTCGATATCCGTGGCGAAGACCTGAATCTTGTAGGACCGGACGGAATCGCCCAGCAGGTCGGTCAGCATCATGGCGAAGGAATAGGCCTCCTCGCCCGTGGCGCAGGCGGGAACCCAGATGCGGATGCTGTCACCGGGCCGCTTGGTCTGCAGCAACCCGGCCAGGATCGTCTTGATGTCCTCGAACGCCTTGGTGTCGCGGAAGAACGAGGTGACGGAAATCAGGATGTCCTTGCACAGCAGGTCCAGTTCCGGCGGATGGCGCCGGACGAACTCCAGATAGGCGTCCAGGCTTTCGATCCGGTTGGCGGCCATGCGCCGTTCCAGGCGGCGGCGCACGGTATTCAGCTTGTACTGGGCGAAGTCCACATCGGTATGCTTCCTGACCAGCAGGAAGATTTCGGTGATGGTGTCCTTGGTCTTGGATTCCTCGGATTTCTGATTGACCACCGGCCGGGGAAAGCGGGAGATGGAGGCCAGTTCCGGACCGATGCCGTCGGGCGGCAAGGTCTGGTCCACGCAGCCGGAATCGATGGCGGCCTTGGGCATGCCGTCATATTTGGCGGTCTCGGGGTCCTGGGCCACGGTCAGGCCGCCGCTGGCCTTGATGGCGCGCATGCCGTGCGCCCCGTCGCTGCCGGTTCCCGACAGGATCACGCCGATGGCGTGCTGGCCGCGGTCCTCGGCCAGAGACGCGAAGAACCCGTCCACCGAGGGCTTGGGCCCCAGAGGCGCCGAAGGCTCGCGCAGCCAGAGGGAGGAATTCTTGATCCGCACGTCCTTGTTGGGCGGCGTGATGTAGATGGTATTGGGCTGAAGGCTGGTGCCGTCCTTGATCTCCTCCACCGGCAGCTTGGTCTCGCGCGCCAGCAGCTGGACCATCATGCTGCGATAGGCGGGCGACAGATGCTGGACGATGACATAGGCCATGTTGGCATCATCGGGCAGATTGGCCACGAAGGGCCGCAGGGCCTCGAGGCCGCCGGCCGAGGCGCCGATGCCCACGACATACAGATTGCTGCGCTTGGACCGCGTCTTCTTGGAGATTTCGCCATCGCCGTTCAGCCTGGCCTTGGCGTCCTGGGGCATTCCATCTTGCACAACCGGCTTCCGCGCCATCCCACCCCCTCGATCCAACGCCCGTTGGATGCGCCGCATTTAAATCTGGCCTGCCTTCCAAACGACATTATAATCTCAACTGTCGGATGGCCAATACAAAGTCGCACGCCCCCTGTGTATTGCTTTTGTCCAGATGGCTTAACCCAATCAAGACACAGGCTGCCTATGCAGATGCCCGAGGAGAAAGGCAAGACCGGGACGCCGAGAACCAAGGCGCAGCTGGAAGCCGAGAATGCGGCCCTGGTCCGCGAGATCGCCGCCCTGCGCCGTCGCGCGGCCACCCCGGGGGCGGAAAGCCAGCAGCAGATGGCGGAAACCCTGCACAATCTTCGCGTCCACCAGGAAGAGCTCAGAGCCCAGAACGAGGAGCTTCACCTGGCCCAGGGCCATATCGAAAAGGTCAGCACCCGCTATCGGGACCTGTTTGAATATTCTCCCATCGGCTACTTCATCATCGATGGAAACGCCGTCGTGACGGATGCCAACATCGCCGGCATGGGCATGCTGGGCCGCACCAAAGGACGCATCACCGGCAAACCGTTCCTGCTGTTCGTGGACAAGAAAAGCCGCAAGGACCTGGACGACCATTTCGCCCGGGTGAGAGCCGGCCACCGCGCCAGCAGCGAGCTCTGGCTGGCGCCCGAGGCACACCCGGCTTTCCCGGTCATTCTGGAAAGCGTCCGCCTGAGCGATGGATGGGGCGACCATTGGCAATGCCTGACCACCGCCATGGACATCACCGATCGCAAGCGGGCGGAACAGGCCCTGCGCGAGTCGGAAATCCGCTTCCGGGCCATTTTCGAGCAAAGCCCCCTGGCCATCCAGATCGTCGACAGCAATGCGGCGCCGGTGATGTCCAACCGGGCCTGGGTGCGCATGTGGGGAGCGCAGTCCCCCCTTCCCGCCGCAACCGGCGGACATCCGGTCCTGAACAGGCTTGGCGCCGAAAGCCTGCTCACCGAGGGACTGGCGGGACGCAGCCAGGAAATTCCCGCCATCCACCTGGCCGCCGAGGATGGCTCCGGCGAAGACCGCTGGGTTCACAGCCATGCCTATCCCATTCACGGGCTGGACAATTCCATTCCCGAAGTGGTTCTGGTTCACGAAGACATCACCCCGCGCATGCGGGTCGAACTGGCCCTGAGCGAGCAGACGGCCGCGCTGCGCCGCCAGTACGAGAATCTGCGCATCCTGAGCGAGATCATGGCGCTGCCGGCCTCCACGGCGGCGCAGAAGCTCGCCGACGCCCTCGGATTGGGGTGCCGGCACCTGGGCCTGGGCTCGGGAATGATCAGCCGGGTCGACGGCGGCCGCTTCACCGTCGAGCACTACTATTGCGCCCTGGGCAAGACCTCGCTGGCGGGATCGGTGTTCAGCCTGGCCAGCACCAATTGCAGCCTGGTGATGGCGCAAGACGACGTGGTCGCCATTGCCCATTGGGGACAATCACCCCATGCCGATCACCCCTGCTACAAGGAGCACGGCCTGGAAAGCTATGTGGGCGCGCCCATCCGGGTCCGCGGCAATGTCTACGGCACGGTGAACTTCAATTCCCCGGACCCAAGCCCGCGTGAGTTCGATGACGGCGACCGCGAGTTCATGCGGCTGCTGGCCCGCTGGATCGGCGCCGTGCTGGAGGAAGACGGCATCCGCCGCGAGCTTGCCCGGTCCAATGCGGATCTGGAGCAATTCGCCTATATCGCCTCCCACGACCTGCGCTCGCCCCTTCGCCAGGTCTCCAGCTATGTCTCCCTGCTGTTGCGCCGCTATGGCGAGAAGCTGGACGCCGACGCCCGCGAGTTCATCGCCTTCGCCCATGACGGCGCGGTGCGCATGGATCATCTGGTGGTCGACCTGCTGGAGTTCTCGCGCATCGGCCGCGACGCCAAGCCCATGGAACCGGTTTCCCTGACCGATGTGGTGAACGAGGCCTGCGCCAACCTCCATTCCAGCATCGCCGACGCCAATGGTCTGGTGGAGATCCCGGCCCCCCTTCCCATGGTCAAGGGCGCCCCCCTCGATCTGGTCCGCCTGTTCCAGAATCTCATCGGCAACGCCATCAAATACCGCCTGCCGGACCGTCCGCCCGTGGTGACGGTCACCGCCTCGGCCCGCGCCATGACCCAGGTGATAACCATCCGGGACAACGGCATCGGCATCGACCCGGTCTATCACGATACCATCTTCGGTGTATTCAAGCGGCTTCACACCCCCGACAAGTACGAGGGAACCGGCATCGGCCTCGCGATCTGCAAGAAGATCGTCGATCAGCATCACGGTCGGATCTGGGTGGAATCAAGGACCGGCGAAGGCACCGCCTTCCACGTGGAGCTTCCCGGCGACAACTGATACCAAAGGGCCGCGCCGGTGGCGTCGGAGCGGGCCTTGAGGTAGGTATTGCGCGATGGCCGAGATCGCCGTCCTCCTGGGGATTGACGGGCCAGAGCGGCCGGCTTGACGCCGGAATACGACAGGAAGCATCGACAGACGGCATGATCAGGCACGGACATCCCGCCATTTTCCCGAATTTTCTCCGCCCATCGCGGGAGTGTTCACCGCCCCCATCGAGGGGTGACGGCCCATGACCGCCGTGGTGATCGGCGCCGGTCCCGCCGGTCTGATGGCCGCCGAGGTGATGGCGAAGCAGGGCGTCGCGGTCCAGGTGTTCGACGCCATGCCCTCGCCGGGGCGCAAGTTCCTGCTGGCCGGCAAGGGCGGACTGAACCTCACCCATTCCGAACCGTCTGAGCGTTTCATCGCCCGCTATGGCGCCGCCGCCGGGTTCATGGCACCGCTGTTGGCCGAGTTCGGACCGGACCACCTGCGCGCCTGGGCCGAGGGGCTGGGGATCGAGACCTTCGTCGGTTCGTCGGGCCGGGTGTTTCCCGCCGAGATGAAGGCCGCGCCGCTGCTGCGCGCCTGGATGCGCCGCCTGCGGGGGCTGGGCGTCATCCTTCACCCCCGCCGCCGCTGGCTGGGCTGGGACGCGGCCGGGCGCCTGCGCTTCGCCGGGCCGGATGGTGAGGAAACGGTCGAAGCCAGGGTCTGCGTCCTGGCGCTGGGCGGGGCGTCCTGGCCACATCTGGGCTCGGATGGCGGCTGGGTTCCGCTGCTGGCCGCCAGGGGGGTCGAGGTCACCCCGCTCAGGCCCGCCAATTGCGGCTTCGACCTGGGCTGGAGCGCCCCCTTCGCCCAACGCTTCGCCGGCAGCCGCACCGGCACGGTGGAGTTGTCCTTCGCCGGACAAAGGCGGCGGGGAGAAATCACCCTCACCGCCACCGGAATCGAAGGTGGCGCCGTCTACGGCCTGGCGGCCCAATTGCGCGACAGCCTGGAATCCTCGGGCGAGGCGGTGCTGCACGTGGACCTGATGCCCGATTGGAGCGCCGGACGGGTGGCGGCGGCCCTGGCCCGTCCGCGCGGCTCCCGGTCGCTGTCCACCTTCCTGAAAAAGGCCCTGCCCCTGTCGGCCGCCGCCCTTGGCCTGCTGCGCGAAGCCGCCCCGGCCACCGAGCCCTCGGCGACGCTGATCAAGGCCCTGCCCCTGCGCCTGCTGCGCCCCCGCCCCCTGGCCGAAGCCATCTCCACCGCCGGGGGAATCGCCCTGGACCAGCTGGACGGAAATTTGATGCTCGAAGGCCTGCCGGGGACCTTCGCGGCCGGCGAAATGCTGGATTGGGAGGCCCCCACCGGCGGATATCTGCTCACCGGCTGCTTCGCCACCGGCTATCGGGCCGGCCGGGCCGCGGCCCGGCAATGTAACTCAGTGTAACAGACTCACCGATTTTGCTTCTGCCTCCCAACTCGACTGAGGTAGGGTGGGGCCAATCCTGTAGGGGTGCCCTCATTCATAAGTTATCAGCGGCATAATTGATGGGTCTGTCGCTCGACATCGCCAGATCGGAACGCAAGCTTGCCATCGGGGTCAAAGCCCTTCTGGCCTTGTCGTTCTGCCTCTATGCCCTGACCTGGGTCGGCCTGCCGCTGGCGGTCAATACCACTCTTAATCGCGACACCATTCAGATTGTCTACTGGGGAATGGAGTGGCAGGCCGGCTACTTCAAGCATCCGCCGCTGATCAGCTGGATGACCGAGATCGCCTTCAAGCTGTTCGGGGCGTCGGACGGCGTGGCCTACGGCCTGGGAGTCGCGGTGATGCTGGCCTCGTTCGCCTGCGTCCACCGGCTGGCGCGCTGCTACCTGGACCCCGCCGGCGCCGCCCTGGCCGTGGTGACCTTGCCGGTGCTGGGCTACTACAGCTACGTCGTCCCCCATTTCAATCATAACATCCTGCTCAACCTGCCGTGGTGCGCCGGCATCTGGCTGGCCTATCTCGCCATCGAGGAACGGCGGAACTGGGCATGGCCGCTGCTGGGGCTGACGCTGGGCTTGGGGATCCTCGCCAAGTACACCATCCTGATCCTGCCGCTGCTGCTGCTGGCCCATGTTCTGGTGACGCCGGAACACCGCTGGGTGCTCCGCTCGCCGCGCGCCTGGGTCGCGGTGGGGCTGTGCCTGGCCGTCGCCGCCCCCCATGCCCAGTGGGTGCTGACCCACGATCTGGGGCCGCTGCGCTACCTGTCCAGCGGCGCCGGCCTCAGCAACGAAAGCTTCCTCGAGCGCCATCTGGTCAACCCGATCGGGGCGCTGCTGATCATGGCCGGCATGTGCGCCTCACTGCTGATCGCCCTGGTGGGCGGCCTGGGACTGCCCCGGCTGCAACGGCGTCAGCTGTGCCGCCGGGACCGCTTCCTGCTGATGATGAGCCTCGGCCCCGTGATGCTGGTGATCCTGCTGTCGGCCATCACCGGCGGGGCCATGCGGGTGGAATGGGCGTCATCCTTCTTCCTGCCCCTTCCGCTGCTGCTGCTGCATCTGTTCTATCCCGTGCCCACGCCGTGGCGGATCAACCGCCTGCTGGCCTGGACCAGCGGCCTGATGGTGGCCATGGCGGCCACCTATGTGCTGATCTTCACCGGCATCATCGCCGACATGGACGAGGGCAAGTGGTCGCGTTTCCCGGCCAAGCCCCTGGGTGACGCCGCCGCCGACGGCTGGGGCCAGGTTTGCCACGGCCCCGTGCCGGTGATCATCGGCGACGCCTGGCTGGGCGGAACCGCCTCTCTCAAATTGCCCGAGCGCCCCCGGGTCTACAGCGAGGCCGACCCCAAGATGGCGCCCTGGCTGTCCGACGAGGACATCCGCCGCACCGGCGCCCTGATCCTGTGGGACCAGGCCCTGGATGGACGCTATCGCGACATCGACCACCAGGATGCGCCCCGGCCGGGCGAGCCCCTGGACTGGTTCCCGGGCATTGCCGCCCTGGAAGCCCGCTTCGGCCCCATCATCACCTTACCCGACGTCACGCTGTACTATCCCGGCCCGGTCCATGAAGCCCCGGTCCTGCTCGGCCGGGCGGTCGTCCCGCCGGCCGCCCCCTGCCGCTAGACCATCTGGAATTTCCGACCGCCCATCCCCAGATTGGAACCAGTGCAATCAGGGGAGACTCCGCCATGCCCACCTGGGATTACGATGATTGCGACCCGGTGATCGAGGCCGAGCACACGCGCCTTTACCGCATGATGAACCGGCTGGAGCCGGTCATCGTCGAAGGCCGGAGCGAGGCCAAGGTGGCGCGCGCCATCCACATGCTGCAAGAACGCATGGCCGACCATTTCCAGATGGAAGAGGAACTGTTCATCACCGCCGACTGGGCGTCGCGCCAGGTGATGATCCGCGATCACCGCGATTTGTTGAGCATGCTGGCCGCCCTGGCGGACATTCCGCCCCATGACGGCGAGGCGCGGCGCAGGCTGTTCACCGATTTCCTGGAAGCGCTGACGCGCCACGACAACGACGTGGACGCGCCGCTCTTTTCACGCAGGCACTGAAGGCAGGGCCATTCCGGGACAAGGCCGCTCGAGGCCCCTGTCCCGGCCTGTGTCCGCTCAGCCCTCGGCGGGCTCGACCGGCATGACCACGTCGGGCTGCTCGCCCTCGCCCGGCACCGGGGCCTGGGTCTGCTGGCGGGCCTGGTTCTCCCCGCTGCCGTCCTCCTCACCCTCGGCGCCCATGGACTGATCCTCGGCGGGGGTGGGCATCTGCTGGCGCGGACGGCCGTTGTTCTGATTCTGGGCGTTGATCACCCGGAAATAGTGCTCGGCGTGCTGGTAGTAATTCTCGGCGGCGACCCGATCGCCCTGGGATGAGGCGTCGCGGGCCAGCGACAGGTACTTCTCCAGCACCTGATGGGCGTTGCCGCGAATGCGGCCCTCGGGGCCGTTGCTGTCGAACACCTGATTACGGTTGGGAATTCCACCGCCACCGCCGCCGCCGCCGCCGCCGTGCTTCTTGCCGCCGCCCCCATTGGGTCCCCGTCCACGGGAACGCTGCTTGGGATTCAAAGAAGACCTGCCTTCATGGTTCACGAGTGCTCTCCGTTAGAGGCTTCCCCGCCGGCATCGCTGCACGGCCAGTCCGCGTCCGAAATCGGGGCGGCGATGGGGGAGTTCACGGCGCTGAACCAGGGCGGAGCGAAAGGCTCGACGAGACCCCCGGTTCGAAAGGGCGCGCGTGGGGCAACACTAGTCGCCGCCGGCCCGTATTCCAACAATTATTTTATGCGCCGCACCATGACGCAGCGTTCGACGCCGCCCAGGTCGCGCCGGGTGGTTGCGCCGGCAAGCCCCGCCGCCGCCAGCAGGGCGGAAACGTCGGCGGCTTGCCCCGCCCCCACCTCCAGGGCGGCGATTCCGCCGGGCGCCAGCAGACGGGCCATATGGGGGATCAGCCGGCGGTAGCAGTCGAGACCGTCGGGCCCGCCGGCCAGGGCCGAGCGCGGCTCGAAGCGCGCCACTTCCGGCTCCAGTCCGTCGATGTCGCCATCGGGAATGTAGGGGGGATTGGAAAGGATGACGTCGAAGGCCCCGTCCAAGCCCGCCCCCCAATCACCCAGACGGAACTCGGCGCGGGCCGCCAGACCCAGTGCCTGGGCATTGCGCTCCGCCACCGCCAGGGCGGCCGGACTGGCGTCGATGCCGAGGCCGGTGGCGTGCCCCAGCTCCGACAGCAGGGTCAGCAGGATGCAGCCCGAACCGGTGCCGAAATCCAGCAATCGCCGGGGCCGCCCCTTGTCGTCCAGGGCGGCCAGCACAGCTTCGATCAGGGTCTCGGTGTCGGGGCGCGGGTCCAGGGTGTCGGCGGTCACCTGGAATTCCAGCGTCCAGAATCCCCGCCGCCCCAGGATATGGGACATGGGCTCGCGGGCCAGCCGGCGTTCCAGCATGGCGGCGAGGCGGGCGCTCTCCCCGCCGTTCAGTTCGGCATGATGGGAGGCGGGAAGGCGGCGCATCTCGACGCCCAGCACCTCGGCCACCATCAGGCGGGCGTCGTAATGGGCGGTGTCGATGCCCACCGCCGCCAGACGCTGGGCGGCGGCGTTGATGGTCTGGCCCGCAGTGGCCATCATTCCATCTCGGCCAGGCGTTCGGCCTGATCGGCGGCCACCAGGGCTTCCACCAGTTCGTCCAGGGCGTCGCCGCTCATCACCGCATCGATCTTGTACAGCGTCATGTTGATGCGGTGGTCGGTGACGCGGCCTTGCGGGAAGTTGTAGGTGCGGATGCGTTCCGAACGGTCGCCCGAGCCCACCTGGCTCTTGCGGGCAGCGGCGCGCTCGGCGTCCTTGGCCGCACGCTCGCGCTCGTACAGCCGGGCGCGCAGCAGCTTCAAGGCGGTGGCCTTGTTCTTGTGCTGGCTCTTTTCCTGCTGGCAGGCCACGGCGAGACCGGTGGGAATGTGGGTGACGCGCACCGCCGAATCGGTGGTGTTGACCGACTGCCCGCCCGAGCCCTGGGAGCGGTAGACGTCGAAGCGCAGATCGGAATCGTTGAGCTGGATGTCCACCTCCTCGGCTTCCGGCATGATGGCCACGGTGGCGGCGGAGGTATGAATGCGGCCCTGGGATTCGGTGGCGGGCACCCGCTGCACCCGATGGACGCCGGATTCGAACTTGAGCCGCGCGAAGACGTTGCGGCCGGTAATGGTGGCCGACGCCTCCTTGACGCCGCCGATGCCGGTGTCGTTGACGTCCATCACCTCGAAGCGCCAGCCGTGCAAGCCGGCATAGCGCTCGTACATGCGAAACAGCTCGGCGGCGAACAGGGCCGCCTCCTCGCCGCCGGTGCCGGCACGGACCTCGATGATGGCGTTCTTCTCGTCCGCCTCGTCCTTGGGCAGCAGCATGATCTGGACGTCCCGCTCCAGCGCGGGCAGCCGCTCCTTCAAGGAGTAGAACTCCTCCTCGGCCAGATCCTTCATGTCCGGGTCGTTCATCATCTCGGCGGCCTGGACCATGTCTTCCCGCGCCTTGCGGAAGGCCTGGATGGCGGCCACCACCGGGTCCAGCTCGGACAGCTCCTTGGACAGGCGCTGGATGGTCTGGGAATCCATCCCGTCGCCCGAGGACAATTGCGCCCGGACCTCGTCGTGGCGATACAGCACCTTGTCGAATTGCGGTTCGAGATTCATCCGGCAACCTTCGTCAATGTCATCCCGACGACCATCGGGAGGAGGGATCTCAGTCTGATCCGTCGGTTCAATGTCGGCACCTTGCCATCAAGCGGAGATTCCTCGCTCCGCTCGGAATGACAAGACTCTTTTCTACTCATCCAGGCGGAACAGGGTCCGCAGCGTCTTTTCCATGGCGCGCCACTCGGCGCCTTCGGAGGCGATGTCCTTCATGGCCTCGCTGGGCGCGTGCAGCAGCCGGTTGACCAGCAGCCTCGTCGCCTCGGCGGCGTCATTGCCGGCTTCAGCCAGCGCCTGTTCACGGACTTCGTCGAAGCGGGCGCGAAGGGCGACGATGGCGGGCACCGCGGCCCGCGCCGCCCGGCCCCGCAGGAAGGCCTGGGCCTCGGCCTCGACGATATCGCGCGCCGCACGCGCCGCGGCCTCGCGGGTGGCGCGGCCTTCCAGCGCCACCTTCTCCAGGTCGGCCAGATCGTAGAGAAAGGCGCCGTCCACCCGGTTCACCGCCGGCTCGATGTCGCCGGGAATGCCGGCATCCACCAGGAAGACCGGCTTTCTGCGGCGCTTCTTCAGCGCGTTGGTCACCATCTCGGCGGTGACCGACACGGTGCGCGCGCCGACGCAGGTCAGCACCACGTCGAACGAGGCCAGGGATTCGCGCAATTCCTCGAAGGCCAGCACATGGCCGTCCAGCGACTTCGCCACCGCCTCGGCGCGGGCGGCCCGCGGCGCGGTGACCGAGATGTCCTTCAACCCGGCGGCCAGCAGGCTTTCCGCCACCAATTCGCCCATCTCGCCGGTGCCCACCAGCAGGACGCGCAAGCCCCCCAGATCGCCATGCAGGTCGCGGGCGGTCTGGACGGCGGCCGCCGCGATGCTGACCGGTCCCTCGCCGATGGAGGTCTCGCTGCGCACCCGTTTGGCCACGGCGAAGGCGGCCTGGAGGAAGTGGTCCAGCTCGCCGCCGCAGCACCCGGCATCGCGGGCCAGCCGGTGGGCGGCCTTGACCTGGCCGGTGACATGGGGCTCGCCGATCACCAGGGAATCCAGCGAGGCGGTGACGGTGAAGCCATGGCGCACGGCATCGCCGCCCGACAGGGTGTAGAGATGGGCCGCAAGGGTTGCGGGCTCCAGCCCGGCCCGGGCGGCCAGGGCCTCGCCCACCAGCCGGGCGGCATGGGCGGGGTCCATGTCCTCGGCCCAAACCTCCACCCGGTCGCAGGTGGCCAGCACCAGGGCCTCGGCCAGCCCGGCCCGCTTCACCCCCTCGAGGAAGGCGGGGGCCGAAGCGTCATCGACGAACAGCGCATCGCGCAGGGACAGCGACGCCGACCGATGGTTGGCGCCGACGACGACCAGACGATGCGCGGACCCACTCACCCCCGAAGCCCCGCTACGACTTGCGGCCGAGGTAATCCTCCAGCTGCGCCAGCGGCACCTCGTCCTGGGTGGAAGCGTCCAGGTCGCGAATGGTGATTGCGGCCCGCGCCGCCTCCTCCTCGCCCAGGATCACGGCGAAGCGGGCATTGACCTTGGCAGCCCGCGCCATGCGCTTCTTCATGTTGCCGGAAAAGCCCATCTCGACGCTGCGACCCGTGCGGCGAAGACGCTCGGCCACCACCAGGGCGGCCATGGCATCGCCCATGGGAATGACGCTGATGGGGCGGATTTCGTCGGCCACCTCGCCTACCAGCATGGACAGGCGCTCGACGCCGGCGGCCCAGCCGATGCCCGGGGTGCGCGCGCCTCCCATGGTGGCGATCAGCTCGTCATAGCGGCCACCGGCCAGCACGGTGCCCTGCGAGCCCAGCTCGGTGGTGGTGAACTCGAAGGCGGTATGGCAGTAGTAATCCAGGCCGCGCACCAGCTTAGGGTTAATGATGAACGGAATGCCCAGCGCGTGCAGCCCGTCGGTCACCTGGGTGAAGAACTCGCGGGCGGCGGGCGACAGCGAGTCGGTCATCAGCGGCGCGTTCTCGACGATGCGGCGGTCGCCCTCGTCCTTGGAATCCAGGATGCGCAGCGGATTGCGTTCCAGCCGGTTGCGGCTGTCCTCGGACAGCGAGGCGCGAAAACCCGACAGATAGGCCACTAGGGTGTTGCGGTAGGCCTCGCGGCTTTCGGCGTCACCCAGGGTGTTGATCTCGAGCCGCACCTTGGACGCCAGGCCCAGTTCGGACAGCACCCGCCAGGCCAGGGCGATGACCTCGATGTCGGCCAGCGGCGATTCGACGCCCAGCAGTTCGACACCCACCTGATGGAACTGGCGCAGACGCCCCTTCTGGGGGCGCTCGTGGCGGAACATGGGGCCGCGGTAGAACAATTTCAGCGGCAGCGACTGCGCCAGCCCGCCCGAGATGAAGGCCCGCGCCACGCCGGCGGTGCCCTCGGGACGCAGCGTGATGGATTCGCCCGAACGGTCGGCGAAGGTGTACATCTCCTTGGTCACCACGTCCGAGGTCTCGCCCAGGGTGCGGGCGAACACGTCGGTGAACTCGAAGATGGGGGTCATGATCTCGCCGAAGCCGTAGCGCCGGGCGGCGGAGAAGGCGATCTCCTCCATCTTGCGGTGACGGCGGGACTCGTCGGGCAGCAGATCGTGGGTGCCGCGAACCGGTTGCAGGCTGGACAAAATCAGCTTCCCTTTTGCTTGGCGGCCTCGATCTCGGCGGCGCGCGCCTCGACCAGTTCGACGATGTGATCCACCATGGACTTGCCATCCACGTTGTGGTCGGGCGAGCCGCCGATATAGACCTTGTGGCTGTCGGCCCCGCCGCCGGTGATGCCCACCATGGTCTCGCGGGCCTCGCCGGGGCCGTTGACCACGCAGCCCAGGATGGACAGGGTCACGGGGGCACGCACGTGCGACAGGCGGTTCTCCAGGGTCTCCACCGTCTTGATGACGTCGAAGCCCTGACGCGCACAGGACGGGCACGAGACGATGCGCACGCCGCGATGGCGCAGGTCCAGCGCTTTGAGCATCTCGAAGCCGACCTTGACCTCCTCGGTGACGTCGGCCGAGAGGGAAACGCGCAGCGTATCGCCGATGCCCTGCCACAGCAGCGAGCCGATGCCGATGGACGACTTCACCGTGCCGCCGATCAGGCCGCCGGCCTCGGTGATGCCGAGATGAAGGGGATAGTCGCAGGCCTTGGCCAGGCCCTGATAGGCGGCCACGGCCAGGAACACGTCGGAGGCCTTCACGGCGATCTTGAACTCGAAGAAGTCGTTGTCTTCCAGCAGCTTGGCGTGTTCCAGCGCGCTTTCCACCAGGGCTTCCGGGCAGGGCTCGCCGTACTTGTCCAAAAGGTGCTTGTCCAGCGAGCCGGCATTGACGCCGATGCGCATGGAGCAGCCGTGATCCTTGGCGGCCTTGACCACTTCGCGCACCCGCTCGTGCGAGCCGATATTGCCGGGATTGATGCGCAGGCAGGCGGCGCCGGCCTCGGCCGCCTCGATGCCGCGCTTGTAGTGGAAATGGATGTCGGCGATCAGCGGCACCGGCGATTCCTTGGCGATCTGCCTGAACGCCCTGGTCGAATCCTCGTCGGGGCAGGAGACGCGCACCAGATCGGCGCCGGCATCGGCGGCCCGCCTGATCTGCTCCAGCGTCCCCTTGACGTCGGTGGTCAGCGTGTTGGTCATGGTCTGCACCGAGATGGGGGCATCGCCGCCGACCAGCACCGAACCGACACGGATTTGCCGCGACTTGCGCCGGGCGATTTCACGGTAGGGCCGCAGACTCATGGGACACTCTCGCTGTACAAAAGGGGCCTTCGCCCCGGCCGGCGGTGAGGCCGGTCGGGGCGAGGCGTTATAACGCATTCAGGCCAAGCTCCGAAAGCGACAACCTGTTTAGGGTTATCAGCCGCCGGCCGCCAGCTTGTCGGGATCAAGCCGGATGTCGCGCCGGACCTGCCCCGCCGAACCCAGCGCCGGAGCCTTGCGGCCGTCCACGCTGACCTCGAGCGAACCGGCATTGCCCACCATCAGGTTGAGCCCCGAGCGGTTGGGAACCCGGAAGCTGTCGCCCTTGCGCAGCAGACGGCTCATCAGCAGCGACCCGTCCACCTCGCGCACCTGAATCCAGCAATCGTCGCCGGTGGCCTTCAGCACCACGCGGGCATCGGCATACTCGGTGCCATAGACCTTGCCATCCGGAGTGGAAGTGGCGGCCTCGGCCTTGGGCGGCTCCACCTTGGCCGGCTCCACCTTCGCCGGTTCGGCCTTGGGGGGCTCGGCCTTGGGCGGCTCCACCTTCGCCGGTTCGGCCTTGGGAGGCTCGGCCTTGGGCGGCTCGACCTTCGCGGGTTCGGCCTTGGGAGGCTCGGCCTTGGGCGGCTCCACCTTCGCCGGTTCGACCTTGGACGGTTCGGGCGCGGCGGGGGTCTGTTGCAGCGCCGGCGACTGGATGGCGGCGGGCTTCTCCTCCTCCGCCTCCTGGGGCGGAACCACCTCTTCGCGGGCCTTTTCCTCGGCCGGCTTGGGCGCCTCGGCCGCCGACTTGGCATCGCCGGTCAGGCTGGCCTGACGGTTGAGCACCCCGGCCAGACGGTCGGGCAGCGGCGGCACCATCTCGGTGACCTTGGTCTCGGCCGACGACAGCAGATACCAGCCGCCATAGGCCACCGCCGCCAGGATCAGCCCCAGGAAGATCACGGCGCCGCCGGGAATGCGGCCCTCGGACACCGGGGACGGGAAGGTCAGCTCGGTGCGGTTCTTGAAACCGCCCGCCCCTTCTTCGCGGAAGCGGCGGACCATCTCCTCGCTGTCCAGGCCCAGGAACTCGGCGTAGGAGCGCAGGAAGCCGGCGGCATAGGTGCCGCCCGGCAGGTCGCGGTGACGTCCCTCTTCCAGGGCTTCCAGGAAGGGCTGGCGGATACGCAGCAGCTTGGCGCAATCGGGCAGGGCCTTGCCCATGCCCTCGCGCGCGGCGCGCAGGGTGGCCCCCACGCCGGCCGTGACGGCCAGGGACGCGGCAGGCGCAGGCTCGGGCTCGGCTTCGGCGACGCTCACCGGCAGGGAAGCCTCGGCGGGAGTCTCGGCGGGAATCTCGGTCTGCTGGGGATCGGAATCAGTGCTGTCCACGTCGGGCGAGCCTTTTCGCAATGCGTGTGGCGACCTTGTTTAGCAAATCCCCGCGCGGGGTGGCAACATCACAAGACCACGCCGTGATCCAGCGCGAAGGTCTTCAGCTTGTTGCGCAGGGAATGGTCCGGCGACTTGAGGAGCGTGTTGAGGTAGGCCTCCAGCGCGCGGATATCCAGGCTGCGGATCATGGTCTTCACCGGGCCGATATTGGGCGCCGACAGCGACAGGTTGCGGATGCCGGCGCCGATCAGGGCCATGGCCTCCAGCGGGCGGCCCGCCATCTCGCCGCACACCGAGAGCGATACGCCGTACTGGCCGCACTTCACCGCCACGTAGCGCATGAAGCGGATCATGGCCGGGGCCAGCGGGTCGTAGCGCTCGGCGATACGCGGATTGCCGCGATCGACGGCGAACAGGAACTGGGTCAGGTCGTTGGAGCCGATGGAGACGAAATCCACCATGGGCAGAAGCGCGTCCAGCTGCAGGGCCAGGGCCGGCACCTCCAGCATGGTGCCCACCAGCACCTTGGAAGGCAGCGGGTTGCCCGCCTGACGCTCGTGATCCAGCTCCTTGTCGAGGATGCGACGGGCCTGAATGAATTCGGAGACCTCGGCGATCATGGGGAACATCACCGACAGCTCGCGCCCCTGGGCGGCGCGCAGCAGGGCGCGCAGCTGCGAGCGCATCACCGCCGGGCGGTCCAGCGTGATGCGGATGGACCGCCAGCCCAGCGCCGGGTTGTCCTCCTCATAGGGGTTCCAGTAGGGCAGCACCTTGTCGCCGCCCACGTCGAGCGTACGGAACACCACCGGCCGTCCCTCGGCCTGATCGAGGATCTTCTTGTAAAGCAGGGTCTGGGCCGCCACGTCGGGCAGGCTGGAGCGCGCCATGAACGGCAGCTCGGTCCGGTACAGGCCGATGCCGTCGGCCCCCGATTCCACCAGATGCTGCAGGTCGAGCAGCAGGCCGGCATTCATGTGGATGCCGATCTTCACGCCCTGGGGCGTGACCGCCGGCAGGTCGCGCAGGCGGGCATAGACGGCCTGGCGCATCTGACGCTGGCTGATGGCGTCGATATAGGTTTCGCGGATGTCGTCGGGCGGGCGGATGAACACCTGGCCGTTGTCGCCATCGCAGATCACCGGGTCCAGGGGCTCGATCTTGTCGAGCACGTCCTTGACCCTGCCCACCACCGGAATGTCCAGCGCGCGCGCCACGATGGCCACGTGCGAGGTGGCCGAGCCCTCCTCCAGCACCAGGCCGCGCAGACGCTTGGGGTCGTAGTCGAACAGCTCCATCGGCCCCAGATTGCGGCCGATCAGGATGGCGCCCTCGGGCAGGTCGGCGGCGCCCGGGCGCTGCTCGCCGTCGCCGCCGGCCAGATGCTGCAGCAGGCGGTTGGCCAGATCCTCGAAATCGTGCATGCGCTCGCGCAGGTAAGGATCGGTGATCTGGCTCATGCGGGCGCGGGTGTCGTCGTGGACCTTCTGCACCGCCGCCTCGGCGGTGAGGCCGGTGCGGATGGCCTCGTTGATGCGGTTCAGCCAGCCCTTGTCCTCGGCGAACATGCGATAGGTCTCGAGCACGTCGCGGTGCTCGCCGTCACGCATTTCGGGGCGCGAGAACAGCTCCTCCAGCGCCAGCTTGATGCCGGTCAGCGCCTTCTTCAGGCGCTCCAGCTCGGCATCCGGGTCCTCGGCCACCAGCCGCTGGATGGTGATGCGCGGCCGGTGCAGCACCGCCACGCCGACGCCGACGCCGCCGTTGAGCTTGACGCCCTCCATGCGCAGCGGCAGCAAAGCGTTGCCGTCCACCGGCACCAGCTCGGCGCGGTTGACCAGCTCGCCCGAGACGACCAGCTCGGCCAGCACCATGGCCACGGTCTCGAGGGTCTCGATCTCCTCGTCGGTGTAGTGGCGCATGGTGCGGTTCTGCACCACCACCACGCCGACCACGCGCGAACCGCGGATGATGGGCACGCCCATCAGCGAGTGGAAGATCTCTTCACCGGTTTCCGGGCGGAAGACGAAATTGGGATGGGCCTGGGCGTCGGCGAGCGCCAGCGGCCGCGCATGGGCGGCGATGTCGCCGACCAGGCCCTCGCCGACCCGCAGGCGGGTCTGGTGCACCGATTCCTTCTTCAGGCCCTCGGTGGCGAACAGTTCGAGGACCTCGCCGGCGCGCATGACGTAGCACGAGCACACCTCGGCCACCATATCGGCGGCAATCAGCTTGACCACCTTGTCCAGGCGGTCCTGGGCCGAGCCGCTGCCAGCCATGACGTCGCGCAGACGTCCCAGCAGGCGGCGCGAGACGGAGGTCATTCCCGCGCTCTGCATTTTAGGCCTGCACCGGAACGGGGCCGTGGCGATCCGCCAGGGCGGCCAGGGCCTGGGACAGCAATTCCTGCAAGATATCGGCGGTGGGCTGCTCGCGCGTCACCATGCCGACGCTCTGGCCGGCCATCAGCGAGCCGTTCTCCACGTCGCCGTCGATGACGGCGCGTTTGAGCGCTCCCGCCCAGAAATGCTCGATCTCGAGCTGGGCGTCCTTCTGCTCGATCTCGCCGGCCTTGAAGCGGGAGATGACGTCCAGCTGGAACAGGATGAAGCGCCTGGTGGCGTTGTTGGTGAGCGCGCGCACCGGAATCACCGGGAATTGCGGATCCACCTGCACCGAGGGCAGGGCGTCGCGGGCGGCGGCGCGGATGAAGGCCTGCTTGAAATTGGGGTGCGCGATGCACTCGGTGGCGCAGACGAAGCGGGTGCCCAACTGGCAGCCGGACGCCCCCATCTCCAGGTAGGAGACGATGGCCTCGCCCCGGCCGATGCCGCCGGCCACGAAGACCGGCACCTGCTCGACCACGGGAAGGATTTCCTGGGCCAGCACGCTGGTGGCCACAGGGCCCACATGGCCGCCGGCCTCGGCGCCTTCGATCACCAGGGCATCGACGCCTGAGCGCAGCAGCTTCTTGGCCAGCACCACGGCGGGCGCGAAGCAGATCACCTTGGCCCCGGTGTCCTTGGCCCGCTTGATGGCCGCCGCCGAGGGCAGGCCGCCGGCCAGCACGATGTGGCCCACCTGCATCTCGCCGCAGACGTCGATCAGGGACTCCAGCTCGGGATGCAGCGTGATGAGGTTGACGCCGAAGGGCCTGGCGGTCAGCTCCTGGGTGGCGCGGATCTCCTCGCGCAGCAGGGCGGGCGGCATGGAACCGCAGGCAAGCACGCCAAAGCCGCCGCCATTGGAGATGGCGGCGACCAGCCGGCGCTCGGAAATCCACGACATCGCTCCACCCATGATGGCGTATTCGGTGCCGAGAAAGTCCCGTCCGCGCCGCCACAGGTGTTCGAGCCGCTGCCTCGCCTTATCCATCAGGCCCTCTGGCAAGTGCCCCGCTTACGCGGCGTCCAGACCGTAGGCGGTATGAAGCGCGCGCAGGGCCAGTTCAGTGTACTTTTCCTCGATCAGCACGCTGATCTTGATCTCCGAGGTGGAGATCACCTGGATATTGATGCCTTCCGACGCCAGGGTCTGGAACATCTTCTGGGCGATGCCGGCGTGCGAGCGCATGCCGACGCCGATCACCGAGACCTTGACCACGTTGGGGTCGGCCAGCAGCTTCTCGAAGCCGAGAGTGCCCTTGGCGTCTTCCAGCACCTTCTTGGCCCGCTCCAGATCGGCGTTGCCGACGGTGAAGGTCAGGTCGGTGGACTTGCCGTCCTCGGACACGTTCTGGACGATCATGTCCACGTTGACCGCCGCATCGGCCAGGGGGCCGAAGATGGAGGCCGCCACGCCCGGCCGGTCGGCCACGCGCACCAGGGTGATCTTCGCCTCGTCGCGGCTATAGGCGATGCCGCTCACCAATTCCTTTTCCACGATCTCATCCTCATCGCAAACGAGAGTACCGGGCTTGTCTTCGAAGCTGGAAAGAACCTGCACGCGCACGCGGTGCTTCATGGCCATTTCCACCGAACGGGTCTGCAGCACCTTGGCGCCCACCGAGGCCAGCTCCAGCATCTCCTCATAGGTGATCTTGTCGAGCTTCTTGGCCACGGACACGATGCGCGGGTCGGTGGTGTAGACGCCGTCCACGTCGGTGTAGATGTCGCAGCGGTCCGCCTTCAGGGCGGCGGCCAGCGCCACGGCCGAGGTGTCCGAGCCGCCACGGCCCAGGGTCGAGATGCGGTTGTCCGGGCCCAATCCCTGGAAGCCGGCGACCACCGCCACTTCGCCCTTGCCCATGCGCTCGATCATCTCGTCCGTCTCGATGGACATGATGCGCGCCTTGCCATGGACGCCGTCGGTGCGGATCGGCAGCTGCCAGCCGCACCACGAGCGGGCATTGACCCCCAGCTCCTGCAGCGCGATGGCCAAGAGGCCGATGGTCACCTGCTCGCCGGTGGCGACCACCGCGTCGTATTCGCGGGCGTCGTGCAGCGGCGCCACCTGATTGCACCAGGCGACCAGCTGGTTGGTGGCGCCCGACATGGCCGAAACCACCACCGCAACCTCGTTGCCGGCGTCGAATTCCCGCTTGACGCGGTTGGCGACGTTCTTGATGCGCTCGATGTCGGCGACCGACGTGCCGCCGAATTTCATAACGATGCGAGCCATGAGAAAACCCTTGTTGTCGCAGCCCCGGGCTGTTCCTTATCCTCCCTCGCCGATGGCCCGCGAAAAACTCTCGTTTGCGCGGTTGCCGCCGGAAGGGCGCGTATTCATACTCTGTCGCCCAGCGGGACGCAAGCACGGCCCCCTGACGAAATGTTGACGGGCGATACATCGAAGGCGGAGTGGAAATTCATGGTTCAACTGGGCACCGCATCGCCCGAGGAAATCGCCCGGTTCACCGCCATGGCCGAGGCCTGGTGGGACCCCGCGGGCAAGTTCAAGCCGCTGCACCGCTTCAACCCCGTGCGCCTGGCCTTCATGCGCCGCCACTTCGCCGCCCATTTCGGCCGCGACGAAACCCTGATGCGCCCGTTCGAGGGCTTGACCCTGCTGGACGTGGGTTCGGGCGGCGGCCTGCTGTCCGAGCCCCTGGCCCGCATGGGCTTTGCCGTTACCGGCATCGACGCCGGCGACAGGAACGTCGCCATCGCCCGCCTGCATGCGGAACAGACGGGTGTGGAGGTGGAGTACCGGGTGGCGACGCCCGAACAACTGCCCTCCGACGAAATGTTCGACGTTGTACTGTCCATGGAAGTGGTCGAGCACGTGCCCGACGTCTCGGCCTTCCTCGGCCACGCGACGGCGCATCTGAAGCCGGGTGGCGTCTTCATGGGGGCCACCTTGAACCGCACCGCCAAGGCCTGGGCCCTGGCGGTGGTCGGGGCCGAATACGTCCTGGGCTGGCTGCCCAAGGGCACCCATGACTGGCATAAATTCGTCCGCCCCTCGGAATTCGCCGCCATGTTGCGCGACCACGGCGTCACCGTGCGCCAGATGGCCGGCATGGCGTTCAATCCGCTGTCCGATTCCTGGCGCGAGACGGAAAACCTCGACGTCAATTACATGCTGTTCGGGGTGAAGGCCTAATTCCCCTCGGCCACCCAGGGGATGCGGGCGACGGCGACACCTTCGTCCTCGAGCTCCTGGGCCTGGTCGGGGGTGGCCTCGCCGTAGATGGGCCGGGCCTCGGCATCGCCGTAATGGATCTTGCGCGCCTCGTCGGGGAACTTGTCGCCCACGTAGTCGCAGTTGGCCTGCACCTTGTGCTTCAGGTCCACCAGCATCTTGCGCAATTCGCCCGCCGCTGCCTTCGCGTCCAGCGCGTCGCCGCGCGCCTTGGCCAGGCGGGGCGCCATGGGGGCCTTCTCGATGTGGGAATCGCCGCAGACCGGGCAGGAAATCTCTCCGGCCGCCGCTTGGCCGTCATAGGTGGCGCCGTCCTTGAACCAGGCTTCGAAATGATGCTTGGCCTTGCAGCGCAATTCGAACAGGATCATGGCCGCTGATATCCGCTATCCGCGTTCTTGGTAACAGATACGGTCCGCAAAAGCCATGGGCACCGATCCATTCCGCGTCGCCCCCTCTGCCTGGATCGCCCGCTTCGCCGCCCTGGTTCCGGCTGGGGGCTGCGTGCTCGACCTCGCCTGCGGCGGAGGACGGCATTCCCGCCTGTTCCTCGACCGGGGCCACGCGGTCACCGCGCTGGACCGCGACGTGGCCCAGGCGCGCCTCGCCGAGGGAGCCGAACTGATGGCCGCCGATCTGGAGGACGGCTCGCCCTGGCCGCTGGCGGGAAGGCGCTTCGACGCGGTGGTGGTGACCAATTACCTGTGGCGGCCGCTGTTTCCCGTCATCCTGGCGTCCTTGAATCCGGGCGGCGTACTGCTCTACGAGACCTTCGCCGCCGGTAACGAGAAATACGGCCACCCGGCCAATCCCGACCACCTGCTGCGGCGCGGCGAATTGCTGGAACTGGCCGGCGGCCTGACGGTCGTCGCCTATGAAGACGGCGTCGAGGGCGGCGCCAAGGTGGTCAGCCGCATCGCCGCCGTCAACGGGCCTGGGCCGGCGGCGCTTCCCGCCTGACCTAGCGCTTCGGCACCCCGAACGGCCGGTCGTGGTCGAGACAGGGGATCTTGCGCCTTGCGTCCTTGACCTTTTCCGGATCGATGTCGGCCATCACCCAGCCGGGCCGTTCCAGGGCGTCGGCCAGCACCTCGCCCCACGGGCTGACGATCAGCGCGTGGCCGTAGGTCTGGCGGTCGTTGACGTGCTCGCCGCACTGGGCGGGGGCGAAGACGTAGCAGCCGGTCTCGATGGCCCGGGCCCGCAGCAGCACATGCCAGTGCGCCTTGCCGGTGGTCCGGGTGAACGCCGCCGGCACCGCCAGGAAGCTTGACCCGGCATGGGCCAAGGCCCGGAACAGATGGGGGAAGCGCAGGTCGTAGCAGATGGACAGCCCCAGCCGCCCCCAGGGCAGGTCGACGCAGACCGCGTCGTCGCCGGGCTGGAAGGTGGCGGATTCCTTGTAGACCTCACCCAGGCCCAGATCCACGTCGAACATATGGATCTTGGAATAGCGGGCCGCGATCTCGCCGTCGGGGCGCAGCACATAGGTGCGGTTGGCGACCATGCCGCCCTCCAGCAATACGTGCAGGCTGCCCACATGCAGCCAGACGCCGATCTCGCGCGCCAGGTCGCGGAAGAACTTCAGCGCCTGGTGGTCCTCTTCCGGCTGGGCCTTCAAGACGATGTTGGAGCGCCCCCATTCCATCATGGCCACGTTCTCGGGCATCAGAATCAGGTCGGCGCCGGCCACGCGGGCCTCGACCGCCAGGGCGGCGGCGGCCTCGCAATTGGCCATCAGGTCGTTGGAGGCGTTGACCTGAAGGCAGGCCGCCTTGAAGCTCCTCATGCCCCGCCCGCCAGCATGGGATCGAGCTTGCCGTCCTTGTCCAGCGCATAGAGGTCGTCGCAGCCGCCCACATGCACGCCGTCGATGAAGATCTGCGGCACCGTGCGGCGTCCGCCGGCCCGGTTGGTCATGTACTGGCGCAGGCCGTCATCGGTCGAGACGTTGATCTCGGTGTAATCGACGCCCTTCTTGGCGAACAGCTTCTTGGCCTTGACGCAATAGGGGCAGACGTCGGTGGTGTAGATCTCGATCTCGGCCATGGGGGGCTCCAGGTTTGGTTACCGCCCTTATATAGCGCAGCTAGCTCTCCCGCACCACCCGCCCCAGGGTCAGAACATCCACCGAAACGGCGCCGGCCTTGAGCAGCACGCGGGCGCATTCGTCCACCGTGGCGCCGCTGGTCATCACGTCGTCCACCAGCACGATCCGGCGCCCCTCCAGACGGGGCCGCAATCGGTCCGCCACCGTGAAGGCCCCGGCCACGTTGCGGGCCCGCGCATCATGGCCGAGATGGCCCTGGGGCGGCGTGCGCCGCGTGCGGACCAGCATCCCCGGCTCCACCGCCACCTTGGCCATCCGCCCGATGGCGTTGGCCAGCAGGGCCGCCTGGTTGTAGCGCCGGACGAACAGGCGCCAGCGGTGCAAGGGCACGGGGACCAGCAGATCGGCCTCGGCCAGCATGGCTCCGCCGGCCCGCGCCATCCAGCGGGCGAAGGCGTCCACGCCTTCCAGGCGGTCGGCATGCTTGAGACGCAGGATCAGCGCCTTGGACGCGTCGTCATAGCGCAGCACCGCCCGCGCCCGGGCATAGCGCGGCGTCCGCCGCGCGCATTCGCCGCACACCACGCCGTCGCCCGGGTCCAGTTCGAAGGGCAGGCCGCAGCAGGCGCAGGCGGGCTCGCCCAGGAACACCATGGCCGACCAGCATTGGGGACACAGGCTGCCCGGCTCGGCCACCTCCGCGCCGCAGGACAGGCAGAGCGGCGGCAGCAGCGCGTCGATCACCAGACGTGCAATCCTGACCGGCATCTTCTCCCCTTCCCTCCCCTGGTGCGGACATGCCATACAGCCTGACATGAGAATCTTCGACCGCCAGCTGGTGCGCAAGCGCCGCGACCGTGCCGCCGGCACTTTCGTCGCCCACGACTTCCTGATCCGCGAGGTGGCCGAGCGGCTGGCCGACCGCCTGGAAGACGTCAAGCGACGCTTTCCCATGGCGCTGGATCTCGGCTGCCACACCGGCGAGATGGCCGACACCCTGCGGGGGCGTGGCGGCATCGAGACCCTGGTGCAATGCGACCTGTCGCCCGCCATGACGGCCAAGGCGGCGGCCAACGGCCACCCCACCCTGGCCGCCGACGAGGAATGGCTGCCCTTCGCGCCCGCGAGTTTCGATCTGGTGGTGTCGTGCCTGTCGCTGCACTGGGTCAACGACCTGCCGGGAACCCTGCTGCAGATCCGCCGTGTCCTGAAGCCCGACGGGCTGTTCGTCGCCGCCCTGCTGGGCGCGGGAACGCTGGCGGAGTTGCGCCAGTGCCTGGCCGACGCCGAACTGGCCGAGGAAGGGGGCTTAAGCCCCCGTGTCGCCCCCTTCGCCGACGTCAAGGATCTGGGGGCGCTGTTGCAGCGGGCCGGCTTCGCCCTGCCGGTGGCCGATGCCGATACCGTTGCCGTCAGCTATGCCGATCCCATGCGGCTGATGGCCGATCTGCGCGGCATGGGCGAGACCAACGCCGTGGCGGCCCAGCGCAAGGGGCTGACCCGGCGCGCCACCCTGCTGCACGCCGTGGCGCTCTATCAGGAGCGCTTCGCCGGCCCCGACGGCCGCCTGCCCGCCACCTTCCAGGTGCTGACCATGACCGGCTGGGCGCCGCACCCGTGCCAGCCCGCCCCCGCGCCCCAGGGCTGCGCCGTGCCGGGCCTGAACGGCTTCAACAGCCGCATGAGCCCCGAGACCGAGTGATGCGCTTTTCCGCTCCCCTGGTCCGCGCCACCCTGATCAGGCGCTACAAGCGTTTCCTGGCCGATGTGCGCTTCGACGACGGAACCGAGACCACCGCCCATGTGGCCAATTCCGGCGCCATGCTGGGCACCGCCGAACCCGGCATGGAGGTATGGCTGTCGCCCGCCTCCAATCCCGAACGCAAGCTCAAATGGAACTGGGAGCTGGTGACGGTGGACGGCCATCTGGTGGGCGTCAACACCGCGCACCCCAACCTCATCGTGGCCGACAGCGTGGCCGCCGGGCTGATCTCCGAGCTGGCCGGTTACGAGTCCATCCGCCGCGAGGTGAAATACGGCGTCAATTCCCGCATCGACCTGTTGCTGGAAGCCCCCGAACGCCCCAAATGCTGGGTGGAGGTCAAGAACGTCCATCTGAAGCGGGGTGATTGGGCCGAATTCCCCGACGCGGTCACCGTGCGGGGCGCCAAGCATCTGGCCGAACTCACCGACCGGGTCCTTGCCGGCGAGCGCGCCGTGATGGTCTATCTGATACAGCGGGAAGATTGCGCCGGGTTCCGGCCCGCCGCCGATATCGACCCCACCTATGCGAAAGCCCTGGCCCAGGCGATACGCGACGGCGTCGAAGCGATCTGCTATACCTGCCGCCTGTCGACCGGCGGTATCGAGCTGGGCGAGCCCCTGGGCATGGATTTGAGCGAACGGATCTGAAGGACCGATGGAACACGAAGACAGGGAATATTCCCGCATCCGCCGCCACGGCCCGGCCGATTTCGAAGGCATGCGCAAGGCCGGCCTTCTCGCCGCCCAGACCTTGGACTTCATCGCGCCCCACGTGGTTCCCGGCGTGACCACCGCCGAGCTGGACCGCCTGTGCGCCGAGTTCATCACGTCGCGCGGCGCAGTCAACGCGCCCATGAACTACCGCGGCTTTCCCAAATCCATCTGCACCTCGGTCAACCACGTGGTCTGCCACGGCATTCCCGGCGAAAAGCGCCTGGAGGACGGCGACATCGTCAACATCGACGTAACGCCCATCGTCGACGGCTGGCACGGCGATTCGTCGCGCATGTACTACGTGGGCAAGGTGGGCGTGAAGGCCCGCAAGCTGGTGGAGGTCACCTACGAATCCCTGATGCGCGGCATCGAGGTGGTCAAGCCCGGCGCCACGCTGGGCGACATCGGCCACGCCATCCAGAGCTACGCCGAAAAGCACCGCTTCTCGGTGGTGCGCGACTTCTGCGGCCACGGCCTGGGGCGCATCTTCCACGAGCCGCCCAACGTCATGCATTACGGCAATCCCGGCGAGGGCGCGGTGCTGGCCGAAGGCATGTTCTTCACCATCGAGCCCATGATCAACGCCGGCCGCTTCGAGACCAAGATTCTGGCCGACGGCTGGACGGCGGTCACCAAGGACAAATCCCTGTCCGCCCAGTTCGAGCACTCCATCGGCGTCACCGCCACGGGCTGCGAGATCTTCACCCTGTCCCCCGCCGGGCTGCACTGCCCCCCATACCAGTAGGTTTGGGGCAGGAGCCGCCTTTACCCGCCTCGCCTTTCCGGCGAGATGGCGGCGGCATGCGGCATTGCGCCGTCCCTCTCGGGGAGGGACCTTATGCTTTTTCTCCGTCGCTATGTGAGGTCCTTCACATTAGCCTATGCCGAATGGGGGTATTGTGGCGGTGATGCGATCAGGTCCGCATCATTTTTGGTGATGGGCAATTCATCGCGTGTTAACGTTTCCTTACGGGGATTTGAGGCGCGATGGGAGTTAAGGTTGACGCCATGACGGATACCGCGACAGCGGTCTTCAGAATCAACGGGACCCTTCAGGGGCCGGTTGTCGATATTCTCGGACAGTTCCTGCCGGAACTGAAAGCCCTGCCGCGTGAGCAGGCTTATGACCGGACTCTCGACGATCTGGACCTTCTGTCCCGCTGCTTCCAGATCTTCCGCAAGGAACGCCCCCGCTTCCGCTACGTGCTGGTGGACGAACGCCGCCGCCCGGTGAGCGAGGACAACGTCCCGCTTTCGTGTGGCCGCACCCTGGCCGAAGTCATCGCCATGGTGGTGCGCACTGCCGCCAAACGCTATTTCCGCCGCAAGCTGTCACCGTCCGCCGTCCGCGCCGAGGCCGAGGCCGCGGCGGAGGAAGCGCGCGCCCAAGCCGCCGCGCGCAGCCCGGCGGACGAGCTTTACGACGCCATCAAGGCCTATCTTCTGCACGAATGGCAGGTGCCGCTGGTTCCGGCCTATTCCGAGATGGACCCGGCCCTGGTCCGCAAGGTTGGCGCCAGGATTCTCGATTGCCGCGAAGCCGATACCCTGGCCCGCCTGATCGCCGACCCCGATGCGCCGATCCAGACCATGGCCGAGGGCGCTGCGCAGGGTCCGGCGACCACGCCGTCCACCTTCGCCGCCCCGTTCGTTTCGCCCTTCGCCCCGGTGGCCAAGGCCCCGCTGACGCCCGTCGCGCCGGTGGTGCATCCCCGCACCGCCAGCCTGGAAGACGTGCTGACCCCGGACATGCAGCGCCTGCGCGCCGAGGCCTTCACCGAAACCCTGCTGGACCCGGAAGTCCGCGCCGTACTGCCCAACGCCGACCAGATCGTGCGCATCGGCGACCTTCTGCGCGGGGTGGGCGGCCAGCCCGCCACCGCCCTGGTCGAAGGGCTGGGGCTGCGCAAGGACCAGCTGGCGGTCATGCTGATGGTGGCCCAGGACTGTATCGGCAGCACGGTGTTCGGCCGATTGTTCGGTCCGCGCGCCGACCCGGAACTGGTCACCCGCATCGTCGAACGGGCCAGGCTGCGCGGTATCGGCCCGACCACCGAGGTCATCGAGTGCGCCATCTTCATGCGCGGCGTCTTCGCCCGCTTCGGCCACCGCTCGCGTCGCGACTAGGCTCGGAAACGGCAATGGACCGGCCGCCCACGCGCCGGCCGGCCGCTACTTTGTGGCTTGGAGACGAGTTGGGCGTTTGGCCAATGCTCAGGCACTCTGGCCTTGATGTATCCGCTGCAATGGTCTGACATATCGTCACTTGGGAAATGGACCCGTTCGGCTTACCTTTCGGGGAGGTAAAGATTCGATCGGAAATCACCATGCCGCCCCTTCCGTCCGAGGCCCAGGCCCGGATCGTCCGCCAGATCAACCTGACCCTCGAAGGGCCGGTGGCGGATGTCATGGCGCAACTGGTGCCGGAATTGAAGAAGCTGCCGCGCCGCGGCGTGCTGCAATGCGTCCTCGACGACCCCGAATTGCTGGACCGCTGCTTCAAGGCCTTCCGCGCCAACACCGATCGGTTCCGCCAGTTGCTGGTGGACGAGCACGACGTGCCGGTGGAACAGGCCGATGCCCTGCTGGCTTGCGGCCGGTCCCTGGAGGACGTGGTCTCCATGGTGGTGCGGACCTGCGCCAAGCGGCATTTCCGCAAGCGCCTGGACGGCGATTCGCGCCCGTTGAAGGGCGCCAGCGACCGTCAGCCCGCCCCCAAGGGCCTGATGGGCAAGCTGATGCGGCTTCTGTCCCTGTCCGGCTCCGAAAAGGCATCCAAGCGCAGCCGGGGCGAAGTGCTCTACGACGCCATGCAGGAGCATCTGATCCATGACTGGCAGGTGGCCCTCGTCCCTGAATATTCAACCTTGTCGCCGGCCCTGGTGAAGCGCCTGGGCAAGCGGATTCTCGACTACAAGGTGCCCGAGGACATCCGGCGGCTGAAGGAGAACCCGGCCGAATTGCCGGTGCCCTCCACCTTGCCGGAAAACATCCCCGCCTTCCTGGTGCCGCCCGCCGCCCGCTCCGAGACGCCCAAGCCCGCCGACAAGCCCAGGGCGGCGGCGGCCATCTCTGGCGGCGATATTCCCGCCCAGGTCCACGAGGTCAAGGCCGGCGGGGCCGCCGCCCCGGCGCCCAGCGGCGACCGCCGGGCCCGCATCGCCGATATCCTGACCCCGGACGGCAAGCGCCTGCGCTCGGCCGCCTTCACCATGGTGCTGCTCGACCCCGCCGTGCGCGCCGAATTGCCCAACGCCGACCAGACGGTGCGCATCACCGGCCTGCTGGCCGAGGTGGGCGGCCTGTCCACCAAGATGCTGGTGGGGGAACTGGGCCTGCGCATGGACCAGTTGGCGGTGATGACCCTGATCATCTACGACCTGATGGGCGAGGAAATGTTCAAGCGCTCGTTCGGCATTCCCGGCAACCTGGAATACGTCGGCAAATTCGTCGAACGCGCCAAGGCCGCCGGCATCACCCAGGAGACCGGCTTGAGCGAAATCTCCGCCTTCACCCGCAAGACCTTCGCCAACGCGCCGCGCGCCGCCCAGTAACCCGCGTGCCGGTGATCTGTCGTTTACATGCGCCGCAAATGCCGTTTACCGGTTTCAGCTATATCCTTCGCATGTCCACGAACGGGAGCCGGCAGGGTGACGCAGATCAAGGAACGGCGGCAGCACGTCCGCAAATTGGGTGATGGCCTCGCCGTGCTGATCGACGGGAAGGTCTACCCCCTGACCGACATTTCCCTGTCCGGAGTCAGCTTCCAGGGAAGCGGCGTCCGGCCCGGCGACCGCATCCGGCTATCCCTGGCGGCGGTCCGTTCCCTTGACGACTGCGTCGAAGCCGTGGTCACCGTCAAGGTGGCCGAAGGCGGCATCGTTCGCGGGGAATTTTCCCCTACCGCCAAGCTGATGCGCTACATCGTCGCCCATCTGGGCGATGTCACCGGCGCCGAGCCCGCCTATTTCCGCTGAACGCCTCTCAGTACAGGTGCTGGCCGCCGGTAACGAAGACCTCGGTGCCGGTGACATAGTCGAAATCCGGCCCGCACAGCCGGAACACCGTTCCCGCCACGTCCTCAGGCGTCCCCATGCGCTCCAGCGGAATGCGCGGCACCAGCGCCTCGTATTCGGCGGAGATCATCTCGGTGCGAATCTCGCCCGGCGCCACCGCGTTGACCCGGACCCCCAGCTGCGCCATCTCGGCCGCCATCTCGCGGGTCAGGCCCGACAGCGCCGCCTTCGAGGTGGAATAGGCCGATCCCGCGAAGGGATGGACGTAATGCCCGGCGATGGAGGTGATGTTGACGATGGCGCCGCGGCCCCGGTGCAGCGCGCTGGCAAAGCCGCGGGCCAGTCTCAGCGGCGCGAAGAAGTTCAGCTCGAACACGTCCTTCCAGCCGTCGATGGGGCCGTTCAGCACGCCCAGGCGCTCCTTGTAGGGGGTCTTGGGACTGACGCCGGCATTGTTGACCAAGGCGTGCAGCGGCTCGGCCCCCAGCCAGGCATTGGCCTTGGCGACGAAATCCTGGGCGCTGGCCGGATCGGCCAGATCGGCGACGATGTGGCAGGCCCAGTTGCGGTCGATCATGCATTCCTTGGGCACGTCGGCCCGCGCGCAGGTGATGACCCGCCAGCCCTCGGCCAGGAAGCGCCGGGCGATGGCGTGGCCGATGCCCCGCGACGCGCCGGTGACGACGACGGTTCTGGTCTCGCTCATCGCGGCCCCCTCAGCTCGGGGGCGCGCAACTGGACACCCGGCGCCGGGCTCAGAACATCGAGCAAGGGCTGCAGGCGGGCCAGGATGCGCCGCTCGGCCACCCCGCCGCCGCCCAGGCTCTCGGCCAGGATCTCCCAGGGCTTGCGCGGGCGGGGGAACTCCACCAGGGTGACCGGGTCCTCGGCCTTGATCCCCGCCACCTGCCGCACTTGGGCCAGCGCCTCGGCCCAGCCGCCCAGACCGTCCACCAGTCCGGAATCCTTGGCGTCGGCCCCGGTCCAGATGCGCCCGCGCGCCAGCTTGTCCATCTTGGCCGCGTCCATGCGCCGCGCGTCGGCCGCCTTGCCGGTGAAATCGGCGTAGATATGGTCCAGCAGGGCGTCGATGCGGGCCTTAGCCTGGGGGCTGAAGGCCCGGTTGGCGCTCCAGATGCCGGCGTTGTCGCCCCGGTGCATCTCGTCCCAGCTGATGCCCAGCTTCTTCCAGAATTCCTCCAGCACCACCTTGCCGGTGAACACCCCGATGGAGCCGGTGATGGTTCCCGGCGCGGCGATGATGCGGTCGGCCCCCATGGCGACGAAATAGCCGCCCGAGGCGGCGTAATCGCCCATGGACACCACTACCGGCTTGCCCGCCGCCCGGGCGCGCGCCACCTCGTGGTGCACGGTGTCGGACGCGGTGTAGGAGCCGCCGGGGCTGTCGATCCTGAACAGGATGGCCTTGACCTTGTCGTCGTCCACGGCGTCGCAGAAGGCCTCGGCCACCGTCTTGGCGCCGAAATCGCCCTCGCCGTCCAGGCCGCGATGGCTTTCGCCGCGATGGATGGCGCCCACCCCGGAGATCAGGGCCACTCGGGCGCCCCCCGGGTGGTCCAGGCTGGCGGCGTACTCGGCCAGATCCATCTCCTCGGCCTTGTCCGGGCCGGTGCCCACAACGGTTTCCAGGGCCTGGTCGCGGTAGCCCACCCGGTCCACCAGACGGGCGGCCAGCGCCTCGGCGGCCAGGAACGGCCCCTGGCCCATGAGCTCGCGCACCCGGGCCTCGGGCAGGCCGCGCCCGGCGACGATGCCGGCGACGATCTGTTCCGACCACGAATCCAGCAGGCGGCCGAGATTCTCGCGGTGCGCCGGGGTGAAGCCGGTCTCGGTGAACATGTCGATGGCCGATTTGTATTCGTGGCGGCCCGAGAACTGCGCCTTGATGCCCAACAGGTCCAGGGTGCCCTTGATGAACGGGCTTTCCACCCACAAACCGGTCAGGCCCACGTCGCCGGAGGGCTGCAGCCACACCTGGGAAAAGGCGGTGGCCAGGTAGTAGTCCAGCGTGCCGGAACCGCCCTCGCCCATGGTCTCGGCGAACAGCACCGCCGGCTTGCCGCTGGCACGAAAGCGGGTCACCGCGTCGCGCAGGTCCTGGCGCCCCGCCAGCCCCAGGCTGGAATGGCCCAAGGTGGCGAACAGGCCGGTCACCCGCTTGTCGGCGGCGGCGCGGTCGATGGCCTCCACCGTGCGCCGTAGGCCGTAGGAACGCTCGCCCGCCAGCTCGGCCAGGGGGTTGCCCTCGGCGGTGTCGCGGAACCTGGCGTCGAGATCCAGGCCGAGAACCACCCGCTCGGGCACCTCGGCGCCATCGCCGCCGGCCATGTGGATGGCCGCCCAGCTGCCCAGGCCGATCAGCCCCAGGAAGACCAGACCGGACACGGCCAGGAAGGCGACCAGAATTCGACCGAGACGGCGCATGTTGATTTTCACTCCGATCGTTGCCCCCGGATTAAAAAGAAAAAGGGCGGCTACGTCCAGCAGCCGCCCTCAAGGTGGGGAAATGAAGAGAGGAAAGAAAAACCTCACGCGCCCGTCACGGTGGGCAGGCCGGCGTCGCGCCAGGCGTTGAGCCCACCCTTCAGGTGGACGGCCCAGCCCTGCCCCGAGGCGATCAGTTTGCGGGCCACCGCCGCCGAGCGCACGCCGCCCAGGCAGGAAATGATGATCTTGCGGCCGGGATAGCTGGGCCAGGTCTCCAGCTCGAAATCGCTCATGGGATAGAGCACCGAGCCCTCGATATGCTCCTCGGTGAATTCCTCGTCCTCGCGCACATCGACCAGCACCGCCTCGCCCGATTGCAGCAAGGCCTGGACCTGGGTGGGCTCCAATTCGATCAGACAGATTTCCGAAACGCTCATGACGGGGTCCTCACACGCTTAATTCCCATGCTTGAGACGGTGATACACCACTCAACCCGACAATTCAACACAAAATACAGTCGAAATGGCAAAATTATATTTTAAATAACACTATTATCGGTGTGTTTGCGTCGCAGCATTGACGCCCGCCGCCCGGCCCCGTAATGTCCAACGTTTCCCGGCAGACATGACCATGCGCACCGTAATCGCCCTTCTCGTCCTGATGCTCCTCCCCCTCTCCGCCCCGGCCCAGGATTTCGGCCGGCTGATGGCGCAGGTGGCGTTGCAGCCGCTGCCCGAAGGCGAAACGCCGGACATCGACCTGCTGCTGCGGACCCAGTGGAAGGCCTATTACAATGCCGGCGGCACCTACGGCTTCTTCCGCGATCAGGTACGCGCCGGCCGCATCGACCTCAACGAGGACGGCCAGGCGGAATTGTTCATCCTGATCGACTCCCCCGCCTGGGCCTCGCCCAAGGGCTTTCCGCTGCTGGTGGCGGGCTGGACGCCCAGGGGCTGGACCGCCATCGGCTGGAGCTTCGCCGATTCCGACAGCGTGTTCGTCACCTCGGAACGCATCGACGGCTGGGCCACCATCCTGACCCCCACCCAGGCGCTGCAGCGGGTGGGCAAGAGCTATCAGGCCATCGACCGGCGTTAATTTCCCCCTCCTGTCGCTTTCGCCTTGTTTTCCGTGCCGGGCAGGTCCATGCTGAGTCACGTCTTTCTACCTGCCGCAGATTCCCGACAGGGAATCCGGCGCCGCTTCAGGTGTCATCGCCGGTCGAACGATAGAACCCCCCGCATGAGAGCATGCGGGGTACTACTAGTTATTTGGAGGTTCCTATGCCGAACGGCACCGTTAAGTGGTTCAATGCTACCAAGGGCTATGGCTTCATTCAGCCCGAGGACGGCTCGGCCGACATCTTCGTCCACATCTCCGCCGTCGAGCGCGCCGGCATCGGCAACCTGAAGGAAGGCCAGAAGCTCTCCTTCGAGACCGAGCGCGATCCGCGCAAGGGCAAGAGCTCTGCGGTCAATCTCAAGGCCCTCTAAGCCTTTCGAGAGTGATTGGGAAGGGGCGCGGCCTTGGGGCCGCGCCCTTTTTCGTGCCGATTGCCCATCCCCGCCGGCGGGTTCATAGTGAGTGCATCCTGGGGAGAGCTGGGAGGCTCGCATGCCGGTTCGATTGATCAGGGACGTCATCCGCAACCAGACCGTCCTTACCATGCCCGCCGCCGCCACCGTGCGCGAGGCGGCCCGCCAGATGAAGGCCCGCCGGGTCGGCGCGGTGATGGTCACCGACCACCACGGCAAGCTGCAGGGCATCTTCACCGAGCGCGACTGCCTGTTCCGCGTCCTGGCCGAGGGGATCAATCCCGACACCACCACCCTGGCCCTGGTGATGACCGCCGATCCCACCACCATCACCGCCGACCGCAAGCTGGGCCACGCGCTGCACATGATGCACGACAACGGCTTCCGCCATATCCCGGTGGTGGACCACGGCATTCCGGTGGGCATGGTCTCCATCCGCGACGCCTTGGGCTCCGAACTCAGCAATTTCGAGCGCGAGGTCGTGAAGAAAAAGGAACTGGGCGAAATCCTGGGATAGCCTTTGCCGCCAAGCCTCTTTCGTGTATGTAGGGGTGCCGTGGCCCGGTATTCGCGCCACCAATCCGTTCTATCCACGAAACGAGGACCGCATGACCGCTCCCGCTCCCCTGATGGCCGGCAAGAAGGGCCTTGTCATGGGCGTCGCCAACGATCGCTCCATCGCCTGGGGCATCGCGCAGGCGGCCCGCGCCCAAGGCGCCGAACTGGCCTTCACCTATCAGGGCGAGGCGCTGGAAAAGCGGGTCCGCCCCCTGGCCCAAAGCGTCGGCTCGGACATCGTGCTGCCCTGCGACGTGTCGGATGAGGCCTCCATCGACGCCGTCTTCGCCGAGTTGGAGAAGCGCTGGGGCAAGCTGGACTTCGTGGTCCACGCCATCGGCTATTCCGACAAGAACGAGCTGCGCGGCCGCTATGCCGACACCAGCTTGCAGAACTTCCTCACCTCCATGCACATCTCGGTGTTCTCGTTCACCTCGGTGGCGCGCCGGGCTTCGGCCATGATGCCGGACGGCGGCTCGCTGCTGACGCTCACCTATTACGGCGCCGAGCGGGTGATGCCGCACTACAACGTCATGGGCGTGTGCAAGGCGGCGCTGGAGGCTTCCGTGCGCTACCTCTCCGTCGACCTGGGCGGCCAGGGCATCCGCGTCAACTCGCTGTCGGCCGGTCCCATCAAGACCCTGGCGGCGTCGGGCATCGGCGACTTCCGCTACATCCTGAAGTGGAACGAGTACAACAGCCCCTTGAAGCGCAACGTCACCCTGGAAGACATCGGCGGCGCCGGTCTCTACCTGCTGTCGCCCCTGTCGTCGGGCGTGTCGGGCGAGTGCCATCATGTGGATTGCGGCTATCACGTGGTCGGCATGAAGGCGGTGGACGCCCCCGACATCACCGTCGCCAAGGACTAGGCTCCACCATGTCGGGCAATGGCTTCGGACATCTGTTCCGCTTCACCACCTTCGGTGAAAGCCATGGCCCGGCCATCGGCTGCGTGGTCGACGGAGTGCCGTCCGGCATTCCGTTGGCCGAAGCCGACATCCAGCATTACCTGGATTTGCGGAAGCCCGGACAGAACCGCTTCACCACCCAGCGGCGCGAGCCCGACGCGGTAAAGATCCTGTCCGGCGTGTTCGAGGGCCGCACCACCGGCACCTCCATCGGCCTGCTGATCGAGAACACCGACCAGCGGTCCAAGGATTACGGCGAGATCAAGGACACCTTCCGTCCCGGCCACGCCGACTGGGTCTACCAGCAGAAATACGGCATCCGCGACTATCGCGGCGGCGGGCGCTCGTCGGCGCGCGAAACCGCCATGCGAGTCGCCGCCGGCGCCATCGCCCGCAAGGTGCTGGACGCCCTGGTGCCCGGTGGCATCTCCATCCGGGGCGCCATGGTGCGGATGGGCCCCCACGCCATCGACCGCGCCGCCTGGGACTGGGCGGAGGTGGGCAACAACCCGTTCTGGTGCCCTGACGCCATCGCCGCCAAGGCGTGGGAAGACTACCTGGATTCCATCCGCAAGGCCGGCTCCTCCATCGGCGGCGTGGTCGAGGTGGTGGCCGGGGGTGTGCCCGTTGGCCTGGGCGCGCCGGTCTACGACAAGTTGGACGCCGATCTGGCCAAGGCCATGATGAGCATCAACGCCGTCAAGGGCGTCGAGATCGGCGACGGATTCGACGCCGCTTCACTCACCGGCGAGGAGAACGCCGACGAGATGCGCATGGGCAATGACGGGCAGGTACGCTTTCTGTCCAACCATGCCGGCGGCATCCTGGGCGGTATCTCCACCGGCCAGGAGGTGGTGGTCCGCCTGGCCGTCAAGCCCACCTCGTCCATCCTGACGCCGAAGAAGAGCGTCGATGCCAAGGGCAACGAGGTGGAGGTCTCCACCAAGGGCCGCCACGACCCCTGTGTCGCCATCCGCGCCGTGCCGGTGGCGGAAGCCATGATGGCCTGCACGCTCGCCGACCATCTGCTGCGCTCGGCAGCCCAGCCCCGCCAAGTCTGAACGATACGGGGGCCTTGGCCCCCGATCCCCTACGGCTTTGCCGCCGCCTCAATCAGCGCAGACGGCCTTGTCGCCCTCGACCTTGCAGGCCCCCTTGGTGCGGTAGGTGAGGTCCAGCCCGTTGTCATAGGTGCAGACCACCCGGGTCATGGCGCCGATGCGGATGGCGCCCATGTGCTTGAACTTGGAGGCCTTGATGGTCTCGGGCGGCAGGGAGCAGTGCAGGTAGCCCTGGAACTCGCCGGCTTCCCACAAGGACACGTCCTTGATCTTCTTGTAGTGCTCGAGCGACAGGCAGGTGCCGTCTTCCTTGTCGTACATGCGCTGATTGTCGCTGCAATAGCCGGTGAAGCCCCATTTCAGTTCCTGCTCGGTGGAGCAGGTCCCCACCTGCTGGACCGTGGCAAGATCGGGACAGGTCACTTCGCCGGCCAAAGCGGGCAGCGCAACCAGCGACAGGACAAAGGCAAGACGACGGATCATGGTGGGTGGCTCTCCCCTGTGAACTGACGGCATCCTAGCCGCCTCCACACCGGCGCGACCTGACATTCGTCAAGCGAAGCCGGATCGATTGTCCAAAAGCCCCTGCAGGATATAGGCCGCCGCCATCTTGTCCACCACCTCGGCCCGGCGCTTCCGGGATGAATCCGCCTCCAGCAGGGTGCGGGTCACGGCGGAGGTGGACAGCCGCTCGTCCCAATAGGCGATTGGCAGGTCGCGAAGGCGGGCCAGATTGGCGGCGAACGAACGCACCGACTGGCATCGCGGCCCCTCGAAGCCGTCCATTTCCACCGGCAGGCCGAGCACCAGACCGCCCACATCCTGGCGGTCCACCACGGCCAGCAGCAGTTCGGCGTCCTTGGTGAACTTGGTGCGGCGGATGGTATCAAAGGGGGTGGCGATGGTGCGGCTGACATCGGAAAGCGCCAGCCCGATGGTCTTGGACCCCAAATCGAGCCCCAGCAGCCGCTGGTCACGGGCAAGGGACGACAGGAGTTCGGAGGGAGAGAGAATGGGCATGACCCGCACCATACGCTCAACAGCACTCGTCTTCCAGCCGCCGCAGAGCTTCCAGGCTGACCCCCTCGGGCAAATGGAAGATCAGGCACCAGCCGGGACCATCGGCGCCTTCCGCCGTGGTGCCCCGGTCAACCAGGGTGCCGAAGGGCAGCGTCATGGCCATGCCCGCCGGCTCACCCGGCCGGGCGCGGGCCGCATCCAGCAGCCACGGCAGTTTGGTCCGCACCGCCTCAGGGGAAAGATCAAGCCTGCACGGCTTGCACCTTATCCCCCCCGGTGCTAACGTCCGGCCACCCTGATTTACCGGAGTTTTCCGCAGCCCATGTCGCTCGACAAAGCCACCGTCCGCGCCATCGCCGAGTTGGCGCGCATCGAAGTCAAGGACGAGGAACTCGACCACCTCGCCGGCGAATTGTCCAACATCCTCACCTTCGTCGAGCAACTGGCGGAAGTGAACACCGACGGCGTCATGCCGATGACCTCGGTGGCCGACATCACGGCGCCCATGCGGGCCGACGTGGTCAATGACGGCGGCTACCCGGACAAGGTTCTGGCCAACGCGCCGGAAGCCGCCGAGGGCTTCTTCACCGTGCCGAAGGTGGTGGAATAATGACCAAGCTCACCGATCTGACCATGGCCGAGGCCCGCGACGGGCTGGCCAAGGGCGCATTCACCGCCGTGGAGCTGGTGTCCGAGCACATCAAGGCGACCGAGGCCAAGCGCGCCTTGAACGCCTTCATCGTCGAGACTCCCGATCTGGCGCTGGCCGAGGCCAAGGCCTCGGACGCACGTCGTCAGGCGGGCAAGGCCGGGGCCATGGACGGCCTGCCCATCGGCATCAAGGACCTGTTCTGCACCGAAGGCGTGCAGACCACGGCGGCCAGCCATATCCTGGAAGGCTTCAAGCCGCCTTACGAATCCACGGTCTCGGGCCGCTTGAAGGCGGCCGGCGCCGTCTCCTTGGGCAAGCTCAACCTCGACGAATTCGCCATGGGCTCGTCCAACCAGACCAGCTATTTCGGCGCGGTGGAGAACCCCTGGAAGAAGAAGTCCGACCCGAAGGCCAAGCTGGTTCCCGGCGGCTCATCGGGTGGTTCGGCGGCGGCGGTCGCGGCCCGCATGGTGCTGGGCGCGACGGGCACCGATACCGGCGGCTCCATCCGCCAGCCCGCCGCCTTCTGCGGCATCACCGGCATCAAGCCGACCTATGGCCGCTGCTCGCGCTTCGGCATCGTCGCCTTCGCCAGTTCGCTGGACCAGGCCGGCCCCATGGCCCGCACGGTCAGGGACTGCGCCATCATGCTGGGCGCCATGGCCGGGTATGACCCCAAGGATTCCACCTCCGTCAACATGGCGGTGCCGGATTTCGAGAAGGCCCTGACCGGCGACATCCGCGGCCTGAAGGTGGGCATTCCCAAGGAATACCGCCCCGACGGCCTGTCCGACGAAGTGGCCAAGGTCTGGGACCAGGGCATCGAGTGGCTGAAGGCTGCGGGTGCGACTCCGGTGGAGATCAGCCTGCCCCACACCAAGTACGCGCTGCCCACCTACTACATCATCGCCCCGGCCGAGTGCTCGTCCAATCTGGCCCGCTATGACGGGTTGCGCTATGGCCAGCGGGTGCCGGGCAAGACGCTGGACGACATGTACAAGAAGACCCGCGCCGCCGGTTTCGGCGCGGAAGTGCGCCGCCGCATCCTGATCGGCACCTATGTGTTGTCGGCGGGCTATTACGACGCCTATTACGCCAAGGCCCAGAAGGTGCGCCGCCTGATTGCCGAGGATTTCCGCAAGGCGTTCGAGACGGTGGACGTCATCTTGACCCCCACCGCGCCGTCCGCCGCCTTCGGCATGGGCGAGGGTTCGGACGATCCCGTCACCATGTGGCTGAACGACGTCTTCACCATCCCCACCAGCATGGCCGGCCTGCCCGGCCTGTCGCTTCCCGCCGGCCTGTCCCAGGACGGCCTGCCGCTGGGCCTGCAGCTGATCGGCCGTCCCTTCGACGAGGAGACGGTGTTCCGCGTGGCGGGCGTGATGGAAACGGCCGCGAACTTCACCGCGAAGCCGGAGGGTTGCTGATATGGCTTACATCATTCAGGGCGACACCGGCGATTGGGAGATCGTCATCGGTCTCGAGGTTCACGCCCAGGTCATCTCCAAGGCCAAGCTGTTTTCCGGCGCCGCCACCGAATTCGGCGCCGAGCCCAACACCCAGGTGAGCTTCGTCGATGCCGGCTTCCCCGGCATGCTGCCGGTGATCAACGGCACTTGCGTCGAGCAGGCGGTGCGCACCGGCTTAGGGCTCAAGGCCAAGATCAACCTGACATCCGTGTTCGCGCGCAAGAACTACTTCTACGCCGATTTGCCCCAGGGCTATCAGATCAGCCAGTACGACCAGCCCATCGTCGGCGAGGGCGAGCTGATCCTCGATCTCCCCGACGGCGGCACCCGCACGGTGGGCATCGAGCGCCTGCATCTCGAGCAGGACGCCGGCAAGTCCATCCACGACATGCACCCCTCAAAGTCGTTCATCGACCTCAACCGCTCGGGCGTGGCGCTGATGGAGATCGTCTCCAAGCCCGATCTGCGCAGCCCGGAAGAAGCCGGTCTGTATCTCACCAAGCTGCGCTCGATCCTCAGGTATCTCGGCACCTGCGACGGCAACATGCAGGAAGGCAGCATGCGCTGCGACGCCAACGTCTCGGTGCGCCCGGTGGGGTCCACCGAGCTGCGCACCCGCTGCGAGATCAAGAACGTCAACTCCATCCGCTTCGTCCAGCAGGCCATCGAGTACGAGGCGAGGCGACACATCGACGTCTACGAATCGGGCGGCGAGATCAGGCAGGAAACCCGCCTGTTCGATTCGGCCAAGGGCGAGACGCGCTCCATGCGCTCCAAGGAGCACGCCCACGACTACCGCTACTTCCCCGATCCCGACCTGCTGCCCCTGGTGATCGAGCAGTCCTTCGTCGACGGCATCAAGGCCGGCCTGCCGGAACTGCCCGACGAGAAGAAGGCCCGCTTCATGGCGGAATACGGCCTCAACTCCTATGACGCCGGCGTGCTGGTGGCGGAGAAGGCCTCGGCCGAGTTCTTCGAGACGGTGGCCAAGGGCCGCGATTCCAAGATGGCCTGCAACTGGGTGATGGGCGACTTCTTCGCCAGCCTCAACGCCACGGGCAAGACCATCGAGGACCCGCCGGTGACGGCGGCCAATCTGGGGGCGCTCATCGACCTGATCAAGGACGGCACCCTGTCGGGCCGCCTGGCCAAGGACGTCTTCGCCCTGATGGTGGAAACCGGCAAGCCCCCGGCGGTGATCGTCGAGGAAAAGGGCCTTCGCCAAGTCACCGACACCGGCGCCATCGAGGCGGCGGTGGACGCGGTGATCAGCGCCAACGCCGACAAGGTCGCCCAGGTCAAGGACGGCAAGACCGCCCTGCTCGGCTGGTTCACCGGCCAGGTGATGAAGGCGACCCAGGGCAAGGCCAACCCGGCCATGGTCAACGAGATGCTGTCCAAGAAGATCCTGGGCTAGCTCCGTCACTCTCCCGGTGGTCCGCCAAGGGCCGCCGGGAGAGCAGTTCATATCTGAAACACAGCAGGTCTCCCGCCGCTCGCCACCGCTGGCAGGGTTGCGAAAATCGGCCTTGATCGGCCGGGTGACGAGCTTTATGTCTCAATCACCATCAGGGGATGCCTGCACCCATGGACGAAACCGCCACCAGCGAGACCGGCGCCGCCGACGACCAGCTCCTGCCCTTGCGGGTCTGGCTGGCCCTGTTCGGCTCGGTCAAGCAGATCGAGGCGGTGGTGCGCACCAACTTGCGGGAATCCTTCGGCTCGACCCTGCCGCGCTTCGATCTTCTGTCCCAGCTCTACCGCTCGCCGGGCGGGCTGACCATGGGGGAGATCTCGGCCCGGCTGATGGTGACCAACGGCAACGTCACCGGCCTGATCGCCCGGCTGGTGGAGGAAGGGCTGGTGGACCGCCTGCAGGATTCCGACGATCGCCGCGTCCAGTGGGTGCGCCTGACGCCCAAGGGCGACAAGCTGTTCTCCAGCATGGCGCCCGCCAACCAGGCCTGGGTGACCGAGGCCATGTCGGCCATGAGCGACGACGAGTTGCGTCAGTTGCACGCCCTGCTCACCAAGCTGAAGGCCTCGGCGGTTAGAACGTAGGGTACTGGGCTGCCGCCCAGACCCGCCTGGGGCGATGCCCCAGCCCCCCTTTCATTTTATCAATAGAATCAGGGGAGGTTTGGAGGCGAAAGCCTCCAACCAGGGACCGGGGCGGGAGCCCCGCGATAGGCTTCACAGATCCCGAAGCGCGAAACGCTGCAGCTTGCCCGTCGGAGTGCGCGGCAGGGAATGGACGAACTTCACCCGCCGGGGATACTTGTAGGGCGCGATCCGGTTCTTGACGAAGGACTGCAGGTCCTGAATCAGCGCCTCGCCGCCGTCGGAAGGGTCCTTCAGCACCACGAAGGCCGAGACCACCTGGCCGCGCTCTTCGTCGGCGAGGCCGACCACGGCGCATTCCAGCACCTTGGGATGCTCCATCAGCACGCCTTCCACCTCGGGCCCCGAGATGTTGTAGCCGGCCGACACGATCATGTCGTCGGAGCGGGCCTGGTACCAGAAATAGCCGTCCTCATCCATGGTGTAGACGTCGCCGGTCAGGTTCCAGCCGTCGTCCACGTATTTGCGCTGGCGCTCGGGATCATTCAGGTAGCGGCATCCCGTGGGGCCGCGCACCGCCAGGCGGCCCGGCGTGCCGGGCGGCACCGGCTGGCCCGCCGCGTCGACGATGCGCGCCTCGTAGCCGAAGATGGCCCGGCCGGTGGAACCCGGCCGGATATCGTCGCCCGCCGCCGAGATGAAGATGTGCAGCAATTCGGTGCTGCCGATGCCGTCGATGATGCGGATGCCCGTCATCCGATGCCAGAGGTTGGAGGTGGCCAGCGGCAGATGCTCGCCCGCCGACACGCACATCCGCAGCGACGTGAGGTCCCAATCGAGCGCCAGGGCGGCCATGGCGCGATAGGCGGTGGGCGCGGTGTAAAGCCCGGTCACCCGGTAGTCCTGGATGGTCTTCAGCATGGTCTCGGGCGTGAAGCTTTCCACCAGCACCACCGAGGCGCCCACCCGCAAGGGAAACAGGGCCAGCGCCCCCAGCCCGAAGGTGAAGGCCAGCGGCGGCGAGCCGCAGAAGCGGTCGTCCTCTCTCACCCCGGCCACATGGCGGGGGAAGCAGTCGCACACCGCCAGCAGGTCGCGATGCACATGCATGGTGGCCTTGGCCGGGCCGGTGGTGCCCGAGGTGAAGGCGATCAGCGCCACGTCGAGAGCCGAGGTCGCCACGTCGGCATGGCTTGACGGCGCCTCCGCCATGGCCCGGTCCAGGCTCTCGCTCTCCTCGCCCAGCGCGCTGAAATGCATCAGGTGGACGAGACCGGGAGTTTCGGCCCGCGCCGCCTCCAGCTCCTCGGCGAAGCGGATGTCGCACAGGGCATGGCTGACCTGGGCCTTGGCGGCGATATAGGCCAGCTCGCGGCCGCGCAGCAAGGGCATGGTGGCGACGCAGACGCCGCCCGCCTTGACCACCGCGAACCAGGCGGCCAGAAGCATGGGCGTGTTGGGGCCGCGCAGCAGCACCCGGTTGCCGGGAACCAGCCCCATGCGCCGGGTCAGGACGTTGGCGATACGGTTGGCCCTGTCCAGAAGGTCGGCATAGCTCCACACCCGGTCGCGGTAGAGAACCGCCGTCCGCTCGCCCCGCCCCGCCGTCACCGTCTCGTCCAGCAAGACCGTGCCGATGTTGAGGTCGTCGGGATAATCGCAAAGGGGCGGCAGCGCCGGGTCCATGACCGGCCACAGCTCGCGGGGCGGCAACCCGTCACGGGCAAAGCTGTCCAGATGGGCCGAACGGCCAAGGGATTCCGCCATCTCCACGCCCTCCTCTTTACGCCTAAACCACAGAGGAACTCCGAGCCCCGCCCAGGATAATCTCAAGGTGGGCACTCACCCGGACGAATTCCATGATCACCGCCGAACCCGGTTTATTTCAAGCATGAAATTTATCAACCCGACCGGGGCACGAAGCCGTCGATGGAGGCGTATTGCTTCGGCCAGGGCATGGCGTAGCCCTGCTCGGCCGCCGCGTGGCGGGTCCAGTAGGGGTCGTAGAGATGGGTGCGGGCCAGCACGCACAGATCGGCACGGCCGGCGGCCAGGATGGTGTTGACGTCGGCGTGGGACTGGACGTTGCCCACCGTCATGGTGGGAATGCCGGCTTCCAGCCGGATGCGGTCGGCGAAGGGGGTCTGGAACAGGCGGCCATAGACCGGCTGCTGCTCGGCCACCACTTGGCCCGCCGAGACGTCGATGATGTCGCAACCCAAATCCTTGAGGCGGCGCGCCACCTCCACCCCGTCTTGCGGGGTGAAGCCGCCATCGGCCCAATCGGTGGCCGAGATGCGCACCGAGATGGGCTTGTCCGCCGGCCAGACGGCGCGCACGGCCGTAAACACCTCCAGCGGGAAGCGCATGCGGTTCTCCAACGAGCCGCCGTATTCGTCGGTGCGGCGGTTGGTCAGCGGCGACAGGAAGGTGGACAGCAGATAGCCGTGGGCGAAATGGACCTCGACCATGTCGAAGCCCGCCTCGTCGGCCAGGCGGGCGGCACGAACGAAATCGGCCACCACCTTGTCCATGTCGGCGCGGTCCATGGCCCGGGGCGTCTGGTTGATCCGGCGATAGGGGATGGGCGACGGCCCCATTACCGGCCAGTTGCCCTCCTCCAGGGGCTGGTCGATGCCCTCCCAGATCAGCTTGGTCGAGCCCTTGCGCCCGGCATGGCCCAGCTGCACGGCGATCCTGGCCTGGGTATTGGCGTGGACGAAGTCGCACACCCGCTTCCAGGCCGCCACGTGCTCAGGTCTGTAAAGACCGGCACAGCCGGGCGTGATGCGGCCTTCCGGGCTGACATCGGTCATCTCGGCGATCACCAGACCGGCTCCCCCCATGGCGCGGCTGCCCAGATGGACCAGATGGAAGTCGCCGATGGTGCCGTCCTCGGCGGAATACATGCACATGGGCGACACCACCACCCGGTTGGCCAGCGTCATGCCCCGCAGCCTGAACGGCGTGAACATGGGCGGCGTGGGACGGTCGGGCGGCACCGTGCCCGCTTGCTCCGCCGCCTGGGCGGCGAACCAGCGTTCGATACCGTCCACGTATTGGGGATCACGCAGCCGCAGGTTGTCATAGGTGATGCGCAGCGACCGGGTCAGCATGGAGAAGTTGAACTGGATAGGGTCAAGCCGGCCGTGATAGCGCTCGGTCTGCTCGAACCATTCCATGCTGGTCTGCGAGGCGCGCTGCAGGCTTTCCACCACCGGGCGGCGATCGGCCTCGAACGCCTCCAGCGCCGCGTCGACGGTGGGATTGGCGGCCAGGGCGGCGGCCAGCGCGATGCCGTCCTCCATGGCCAGCTTGGTGCCGGACCCGATGGAGAAATGGGCGGTATGCAGCGCATCGCCCATCAGCACCACATTGCCGTGATGCCAGCGCCGGTTCCGCACCCGGGGAAAGCTGCGCCAGATGGAGTTGTTGGAGATCAGGGGGTGGCCCTGCAGTTCTTCGGCGTAAAGGCGCTGGCAATAGGCCACGCTTTGCGCTTCGTCCGCCCGGTCCAGCCCGGCTTTGCGCCAGGTATCCTCGGTGCATTCGATGATGAAGGTCGATCGCCCGTTCTCGAACTGATAGCAGTGGGAGCGAAACAGCCCGTGCTCGTTCTCGCGGAAGAAGAAGGTGAAGGCCCCGAACGGCCGGGTGGTGCCCAGCCAGATGAACTTGTTGGGCCGCAGGTCGATGTCGGGGCCGAAATGCTCCTTGTGGCGGTCGCGCACGATGCTGTTGATGCCGTCGCCGGCCACCACCAGGTCCCAGTCGCGGTAGGCGTCTATGTCGCTGACATTGGCATCGTGGACCACCTCGACGCCCAGTTCCAGGGCCCGCGCCTCGAGAATCCGCAAAAGCCGAAGGCGCGACAGACCGGCGAAGCCGTGGCCGCGCGACACCAGGACATGCCCCCGGTAATGGGTCTCGATGTCGTCCCAATGGGCGAAGGCCTCGGTGATCTGGCGGTATGTCTGTGGATCGGCCTCGGCGAAATTGGCCATGGTGGCGTCGGAGAACACCACCCCGAAGCCCCAGGTGACGTCGGCGGGATTGCGCTCCAGCACCCGGATGGTCGCCGTGGGGCGCTGCTTCTTCATCAGGATGGAGAAATACAGGGACGCCGGACCACCGCCGATACAGGCTATCTTCATGGCAAACTCCCCGGACAACCAAGTTAGTTTACTCATAAAATATTAGCCGGGCGTTAGTTTGTAGTCAATCCAAATCACACCTGCTCAGGCCATCGCCCCGGCCAAAGCCCGTCCGCACCGGAGAAGCGCCTCCCTGCGGGTTGCATCCAGCAATATATTATGCCTAAACTAATTCCGACCATGCGGAGCACAGGAGGAACCATGCACAAGAACATCCTTCCCGAAGGCTGGGCGCCGGCCATCGGCTACGCCAACGGCATCCTGGCCGAGCCGGGCCGCACCCTGTATCTGGCCGGACAGGTGGGCTGGAACGCCCAGCAGGTCTTCGAGAGCGAGCGACTGATCCCTCAGTTCGAACAGGCCCTGAAGAACATCCTGGCCGTGCTGGAAACCGCCGGCGGCCGGGCCGAGCACATCGTGCGCATCACCGCCTTTTGCATCGCCCGCGACGAATACCTGGCATCGCGGCGCGAGCTGGGCCGCATCTGGCGCGAGCTGATCGGCAACCACTACCCGGCCATGAGCATGATCTTCGTGGCCGACCTGCTGGACCACCCGGCCAAGATCGAGCTGGAAGCCACCGCCGTCATCCCCGGCGCCTGACCATCGGCAAGTCCCCCGGACGCGGGCGCGTCGGGGGCACGCCCGCTGGCATGGCCGCCCCAGGCAGGGTATAGTGGGGACCGGACCAGCAGGAACAGCGCCATGCGCCGGCTCGACGACATCCTGGAGCAACTCCGCGCCATGCAGGCGGATTTGTACCGCCGCTACCCGATCCGCTCCATCGGGGTCTTCGGCTCGTACGTGCGCGGCGAACAGAGGGATGACAGCGATCTCGACGTGTTGGTCGAGTTCGGGGATACCGCCGGGCTGTTCGAATACGCCGGCCTGCAGCTCGAACTCAGCGACGCGCTCGGGATGCCGGTGGACGTGGTGAACAGGGCGGCCCTCAAGCCCCGCATCGGCCAAAGCATCCTGGCCGAGGTGCGAATGCTGTGACCCGCGACTTCGTGGATTATCTCGCCGACATGCTGGCCTATGCCGAAAAGGCCCGGAACTTCGTCGGGACCATGACGCCCGGCGAGTTGTCGGCGGACGAGAGAACCTACCTGGCCACCGTCCGCGCCATCGAGATCGTGGGGGAAGCCGCACGTCATGTTCCGGCGGAATTCCGGGATCGCTTTCCCGCCATTCCCTGGCGGCAAATAATCGCCATGCGCAACATCCTCGCCCACAATTACGAAGGCGCGGATCCCAAGATCATCCATCGCACCGCCACGGCCAATCTGTCGGAGCTGATCGCCCTGTTGCCCGAAGCCATTGCCGCGGCCAAGGATGAGTAGCCCCAGGTGAGCCGCGACATCTTCAATCAGGCCGCCGGGCTGATCAAGGCCGGACGCTTCGACGGGGCGCTGAAGCTGCTGGCGCCGCTGCCCGAGGGCATGGCGGGCCTCGACGCCCTGCTGGGCGCCGCCCGCCTGGGCCGCAAGGAATCGCGGGCGGCGATCCTCCACCTGACCCGCGCCCTGGCGGAAATACCCGGTGACGCGCGGCTGACGCTGCTGCTAGGCAAGGCCCATTTGCTGGCCAACGATCCCGCCGCCGCCATCGCCCGGTTCGAGTCCCTGCCCCTTAGCCCCGACAGGGACGAGGCGCTGGCCGGCGCCTATCGCCGCGATGCCCGCTTTGATGACTGCCTGAGGCTGGTGGAGGCCGCCGACGCCCCCACCGACCAGATGCTGTACGAGCGCGCCATGAGCCTGAACGGCCTGGGACGGGCCGAAGCCGCGCTGGAGGCCTGGGACCGCCTGATCGCCCGCGCTCCCGATCTGGCGGCCGCGTGGTATGGCAGCCACGGGCCGGCGCTGGACCTGCGGGGCTGGGACGAGGCCGAGCGGCGGCTGATACGGGCCGCCGCCTGCCCCAAGGCCAACGGCCGCTACGAGGCATTGGGCGCCGCCTATGACGCACTGGCCGGGACCAAGCCGCGGCTGTTCGGCCCCAAGCATGCCCATGTGGTGGACTCGGCCGCCGCCCTTTTCCCCCATCTGGCCCCGGGCTGGCGGCTGTTCGGCATGAGCGCCGCCCTGCTGGCCTGGGCGCTGGATCAGGCGCGAAAGCCCGGACTGGTGCTGGAATTCGGCGTGCGAAGGGGGGCGTCGCTGGCGGTGCTGGCCCAGCATGCCGGCCAGGAGGTCCACGGCTTCGATTCCTTCGAAGGCCTGCCCGAGGGCTGGGGCGCTACCCGGGCCGGGGTGCTGACCACCGGCGGCGCCCTGCCCAATGTCGGCGACAACGCCCGACTGCATCCCGGCTGGTTCGAAGACACCCTGCCCGCCTTCCTGGCCGACCATCCCGGCCCGGTCCGCTTCGCCAATATCGACAGCGACATCTATTCCTCGGCCCGCACCGTGCTGAATGCCCTTTCCGGCCGCATCGAAGCGGGCAGCGTGCTGGTCTTCGACGAGTTCATCGGCAACCGCACCTGGAAGGAGGACGAATACCGCGCCTTCACCGAATTCGCCGCCGCCCATGACGTCGCCTGGCGAGTGATCGCCGTCAATCCCGCCTGCAAGCAGGCGGCCATCCTGATCGGCTGACCTTCTTTCGGATTTCCGAATTCCAGCGCGCTCGCCCTCGCCTTTGGGGCGAGGTGAGGCTATCGTCGGAACAGATCGGGGCGAACCCCGGCGCAGCCAACAGGGACGGTGACGTGATGACGCTTTTCGGCATTCCCCTCGAATTCGTGCTGTTCGCGGCGACCCTGCTGGGGGTGGCGCTGCTGCACAACCACACCCTGTATGTGGGCCTCGCCGGGCTGGGGACCATCTCGCTCTACAAGATCGCCGTCACCGGCTTCAAGACCGGGCCGGGAGTGGCGGGGTTCATGGCCCATCTCGGCCATGAATGGGTGACCGTCGCCAACCTGTTCTGCCTGCTGATGGGCTTCGCCCTGCTGGCGCGCCATTTCGAGAAGAGCCACGTCCCCGTGGTGTTGCCCAAATACCTGCCCGACGACTGGAAGGGCGGCTTCGTCATGCTGGTGATGGTGTTCGTCATCTCCAGCTTCCTCGACAACATCGCCGCCGCCCTGATCGGCGGGGCCATGGCCCACCAGCTGTTCCGCGCCAGGGTGCATGTGGGCTTCCTGGCCGCCATCGTCGCCGCCTCCAATGCCGGCGGCTCGGGCTCGGTGGTGGGGGACACCACCACCACCATGCTGTGGATCTCCGGCGTCCATCCGGGACAGGTGTTCGAGGCCTATGTGGCGGCGGGCGTCTCGCTGCTGATCGTCGGCGTGATCGGCGCCAAGCAGCAGCACGCCTACTCCCCCATCCTCAAGGCCAGCCACGCCCACACCCATGTGGACTGGGGCCGGGTGGGCATCGTGGCGGTGATGCTGGGCGCCGCCATCATGGCCAATGTGGCCGTCAACCTGTCGGCGCCGCAGATGGCCGACCAGTTCCCCTTCATCGGCGCCGCCGTGTGGATCGCCGTGGTGGCGACCATGAGCGTGCGCCGCCCCGACTGGGAAATCATGCCCGAGACCGCCAAGGGCTCCATATTCCTGCTGTCGCTGGTGCTGTGCGCCTCCATGATGCCGGTGGAGCAGCTGCCCCCCGCCTCGGCCTTCACGGCGCTGCAATTGGGCTTCGTCTCGGCGGTGTTCGACAACATTCCGCTGACCGCGCTGGCCATCAAGCAGGGCGGCTACGACTGGGGCTACCTGGCCTATGCCGTGGGCTTCGGCGGCTCGATGATCTGGTTCGGCTCGTCGGCGGGCGTGGCGCTGTCCAACATGTACCCGGAAGCCAAGTCGGTGGCGCAGTGGCTGAAGCAAGGCTGGCACGTGACGCTGGCCTATGTGGTCGGCTTCGCGGTGATGGCGGCCCTGGTGCCCTGGCGTCCCGATGGTCTGCCGTGAGCGTTCGCATCGGCATCGATCTCGGCGGCACCAAGACCGAAGCCATCGCCCTTGACCGCGACGGGCGGGAATTGGCGCGCCAAAGGGTGCCGACGCCCAAGGGCAGCTACGACGGCACCGTCGCCACCATCAAGGCGCTGGTCGAGGGCCTGGATGCCCGCCTGGGGGCGCGCGGCAACGTCGGCATCGGCATTCCCGGCACCATCAGCCCGCTGACCGGCCTGGTCAAGAACGCCAATTCCACCTGGCTGATTGGCAAGCCGCTGGACCGCGATCTGGAAGCCGCCCTGGGCCGCCCGGTGCGGCTGGCCAACGATGCCGATTGCTTCGCTTTGTCCGAGGCCTCGGACGGAGCGGGCGCCGGCTTCGCCACGGTGTTCGGCGTCATCCTGGGCACGGGGGTGGGCGGCGGCATCGTCGTTCACGGCCGCCTGCTGACCGGCCCCAATTCCATCGCCGGGGAATGGGGCCACAATCCCCTGCCCTGGCCCCGGGACGACGAGCGTCCCGGTCCCGCCTGCTATTGCGGCCGCGCCGGCTGCATCGAGACCTTCCTGTCGGGCCCCGGCCTGGCCCGCGACCATGGCGAAGGCCTGACCGCCGAACAGGTGGCCGCGTCGGACAGCCCCTCCGCCCGGGCGGCGCTGGAGCGCTACGAGCACCGCCTGGCCCGTGCCCTGGCCGCCGTGATCAATGTCATGGATCCGCACGTCATCGTGCTGGGCGGCGGCCTGTCCAAACTGGAGCGCCTGTACCGCAATGTGCCCGCCCTGTGGCCGCAATTCGTCTTCTCGGACCATGTGGACACCGTGTTGCGCCCGCCGGTACATGGCGATTCTTCTGGCGTCCGCGGCGCCGCCTGGCTATGGCCGCCCCAGTAGAACACCTGAGAAAATCGCACCGCCCGCAGTGCAGCATGCGAGTTTGTCTAGATCCAACAAAACGCTTCTCTTACACTAAAGCGTTACAACCAGATTGTTTTTTCCGCCAATTGACCGACGTCAAGTGTCAGACCTCTGTTATTTCGCATTCTGATGAGCGATTAGTCGAAATTCGTCGGAATGCACATGAACGCGCAGCAACGGGACAACGTTACCTCTGATGGGCACAAATTGCGGCCGGAGGATCTGGCGGCAGTGGCCCGCCTGCCGCTGTTCTGCGACCTGAGCCCGGCCGTCCTGGCCGAGATCACCGTCGAGGCGTCCGTCACAAAATACGCCCGCAACGACATCATCTTCCGCCAGGGCGACGCCCCCGACGCCCTGCGCGTGGTGCTGGACGGGCAGGTGGGGCTGACCGGCACCATCGCCGACGGCGGCGAGACCATGGTGGAAATCCTCAAGGCCGGCGAGATGTTCATCCCGGCGGCGGTGCTGACCGAAAAGCCGTTCCTGATGAGCGCCGTGACGCTGACCCCGGCGCGCATCCTGTCGCTGCCGGGCGAGCGCTTCCGCCGCGATGTGCGCGAAAGGCCGGATCTGGCCTATGTCATGGTGACGTCGCTGTCGCGGCACTTCCGCACCCTGGTGCGCGAGGTCAAGGATCTGAAGCTGAAATCGGCGGCCCAGCGTCTGGCGCTGTACCTGATCGGCCTGACCGCCAAGCGCGAGGGCTCGACCATCGTGCGGCTGCCCCACTCGAAAAGCGTCATCGCCGCCCGGGTCGGCGTGCGGCCCGAAACCCTGTCGCGCGCCTTCGCCCATCTCAAGGGCCACGGCGTGGTGGTGGACGGCAACGCGGTGTCCATCGCCGACATTCCCGCCCTGCGCGCCTATTGCCACGAAGGCGAGGAAGTCATCTGAGCCTTGCCCTCGGCGGCCCCTCGGCCGATCGTTCCTCTATTTGGCGGGCACCACGCCGCAAGCCACCCGGCCGCCGCCGCCGCCCAGGGGCTTGGGCTGGTCGGCGTAATTGTCCGCCCCCGCATGGATGATCACGGCCCGGCCCTTGAGGTCGGAGACCTTGAGCTTGGGCGCGGTCATCGCGTCGGTGGCGGTGCCGTCGCCGTTGACCGCCAGCGCCGGCAGGTCGCCCAGGTGCCCGTGGCCCCAGGGGCCTTCGTGCCTGGCCGCCTTGGCCGGATCGTAATGGCCGCCGGCGGACAGACCGGGCACCATCTTGCCGTCCTGCTCCTTGGGCTGGCAGCTCGGATTCTCGTGGACATGGAAGCCGTGCGGCCCGGGGGTCAGCCCGGACAACTTGGGCATGACCATCAGCCCGCCCTTGGTGTCCCTGACCGTGACGGTGCCGATTCCGGCCCCGATTCCATTGGCGTCGATGGCGTTGACCGGAATCACCAGTTCGGCGGCCAGCGCCTGTCCGGCCGCCAGCACCAATCCCAGGCCGGCGAAAATGAATGTCCGTCCCATGCGTCCTCCCGCTGTGCGCAAGCGGTTCCGCCGGGTGCGGCGGCCCCTCGTTCAAGTTGAAGGTGATGAGGCCGTCGGCGTTATTCAACCGGGCCTCGGTCATAGCCCCTCAGAAATAATCCCAACAAAAGGCACATTTGGCGTGCAAGCCGGTTTCCATACGGCTAAACCCGTAATATAGTTTTCGCTCGCCCCGGTTGGCGGGAGAAGGGGGAGTCGGTCTTGACCCTGCGCAGCGCATCGGAAGCTTTTGAAATCCTACTGGTCGAGGACAATCCGGGTGACGCCCGGCTCGCCCAGGAAGCCCTGAAGGAAGGGCGCATGACCAGCCGCCTGAAGGTGGTGGTCGATGGCGTGGAAGCCATGTCTTTCCTGCGCCGCGAGGGGCCCTATGCCGGCTCGCCCCGCCCCAACCTGATCCTGCTGGACCTCAACCTGCCCCGCAAGGACGGCCGCCAGGTCCTGGCCGAGCTCAAGGCGGACGAGGACCTGCGTCGTATTCCCGTGGTGGTGCTGACCACCTCGCAGGCGGAGCAGGACGTCCTGCGCAGCTATGACCTGCACGCCAATTGCTACATTACCAAGCCCGTCGATCTCGACCGCTTCATCTCGGTCGTCAGATCCATAGAGGAATATTGGTGCTCGGTGGTCACACTGCCGCCGCGCTGAGCACCACCGCGCCATGAGTGGCCCTCGCCCCCTCCCTGCCATGCTGACGGTCCTCGTCGTCGAGGACAATCCCGGCGACGCCCGTCTCGTCGAACTCTACCTCCACGAGGACCCCGCCCGCCCGTTCAAGGTGGTGAAGGCCGCCCGGCTGTCCGAAGGCCTGGCGGCGCTGCAGGCCCAGCCCATCGACGTGGTTCTTCTGGACCTGTCGCTGCCCGATTCCTTCGGCATGGACAGCCTGGCCCGATTGCGCACGGCCAGCCCCACGATTCCGGTGGTGGTGCTGACCGGCACCTCCGACGAAGGGCTGGCGCTCGAAGCGCTGCGCCAGGGGGCCCAGGACTATCTGGTCAAGGGCCAGGGCGACGGCGAACTGGTGCGCCGCGCCATCCGCTACGCCATCGGCCGCTCCAACGCCGACGCCGCGCTGCGCCAGAGCGAATCGCGCTTCCGCGCCCTGTTCGACAATGCCGGCACCGGTGTGATCCTGTCCGATGCCGGCGGCAGCTACATCCACTGCAACCCCGCCTTCTGCTCCATGGTCGGCTATTCCGACGCCGAATTGCAGGCCATGACGTACCGGGACATCACCCATCCCGACGATATCGAGGCGCATCGGCAAATGCGCGACGACATGATGGCCGGGCGCATCGACAGCTACGAACTGACCAAGCGCTACATCCGCCGCGACGGCGCCATCGTCTGGGCGCGCCTTACCGTCACCGCCATGCGCGAAGGGGCCGAGAACGAGCCCCGCTTCACCGTGGCGGTGGTCGAGGACGTCACGGAGCGAAAGCGCCTCGAGGACCACATGCGCCTTGCCGCCACGGTGTTCGAGAGCACCGGCGAGGGCCTGTTCGTCACCGACGAGAAGCGGCGCATCATCCACGTCAACCCCGCCTTCACCGAGCTGACCGGCTATCCCGCCGACGAGGTGATCGGCCGCACCCCCCGTTTCCTGGCCTCGGGCCGCCATCCGCCGGAATTCTATGACGTCATCTTCAGGACCCTGGCCGAGACCGGCAAGTGGCAGGGCGAAATCTGGAACCGCCGCAAGACCGGCGAAATGTTCGCCGAGTGGCTGAACATCTCGGTGGTGCGGGACGAGCGCGGCGAGCTCTCCAATTACGTGGCGGTGTTCTCGGACATCACGTCGCGCAAGCAGGACGAGGAGCGGCTCAGCTATGCCGCCAACCACGATCCGCTGACCCGCCTGCCCAACCGCACCCTGTTCCAGGAACGCCTGTCGCGGGCGCTGACCCGCGCCCACCGCAACCAGTCCCTGGTCGCGCTGCTGTTCATCGACCTCGACTTCTTCAAGCAGGTCAACGACACGCTGGGCCACCTGGCCGGCGACATCCTGCTGCAGCAGGTGGCCGAGCGCCTGAGCTCATGCGTGCGCCAGGGCGACACCGTGGCGCGGCTGGCCGGTGACGAGTTCACGGTCATCCTGGAAGAGATCGGCGACCCCCGCGACGGCGCCGTGGTCGCCCACAAGATCCTGTCGCTGCTGGCCGAGCCCTTCGACCTGCAGGGGCACGAAGCCCGCATTTCGTCCTCCATCGGCGTGGCGCTGTACCCGTCCGACGGCGGCGACGCCCAGACCCTGATCAAGCTGGCCGACGCCGCCATRTACCGGGCCAAGCACCAGGGCCGCAACGCCTGCCGCTTCCATTCCGAGACCGTCAACGCCCTGGCCTTCGAGCGGCTGGCCCTGGAAAGCGCGCTGCGCCATGCGGTGGAACGCCGCGAGTTCCTGCTGCACTACCAGCCCATCTTCGACGCCCGCAGCGCAGACATGGTGGCGGTCGAGGCCCTGTTGCGCTGGCGCCATCCCGATTTCGGCCTGATCATGCCCAACCAGTTCCTGCCCCTGGCGGAAGAGACGGGCCTGATCCTTCCCATCGGCCGTCTGGTGCTCGACGAGGCCTGCCGCCAGGCCAAATCCTGGCTGGATGCCGGTCATGCCGGCCTCAAGGTGGGCATCAACCTCAGCCCGAGGCAACTGCGCGCCCCAGAACTGATCGAAGACATCGCCGCCGCCCTGGAATCCAGCGGCCTGCCCCCCGGCACCCTGGAACTGGACGTGCCGGAAAGCGCCATCATCGACAAGGGCCAGGACGTGGACGCCATCTTCACCCAGTTCAAGACGCTGGGCGTGCGCATGGCCATCGACGCCTTCGGCTCGGGCTATTCCTCCTTCTCGTTCCTGCGCAAGCTTCCCAGCAACACCTTGAAGATCGACCAGAGCTTCGTGCGCGACGCCGCCTCGGGCACCGAGGAATCCGAGATCGTCACCGCCATCGTCGCGGTGGCGCGCGGCCTCCACCTGTCGGTGGTGGCGCCGGGCATCGAAAGCCAGGAGCAGCTGGATCACCTGGCCAAGTACGATTGCGACATGGTCCAGGGCTTCCTGTTCGCCCACCCCATGCCGGCCGAGGAGCTGACCGCGTTCCTGGCCGCCGCCAAGCGCCCCGCCGCCCTGCCGGTCAGGCCGCCGGCCTGACGGATCAGGCCGGCAGCGCCGACAATTCTCAGCCCTTGGCCAGGGCCTGGGCCACCACCATCCGCACCCAGGCGGCCCGCGACAGGCCCAGGGCATCGGCCCTGGCGTCGATCTGCGGCAGCTGCGCGTCCTCGAAGCGGATGATCACCGCCTCCTTCTTGCGCTTCTCCTTCTTGCCGCCCTTCTTGTCCTTCTTGTCTTTCTTGCCCTTCTTGGACTTGGCGTCCTTCTTGTCGGCCTTGGGCGCGGGGACTTCGGGCATTGCGGCGGCAGGAACCTCGGCGGGAATTTCGGCCTTGGCGGCAGGCGCCGCCTTTTTCGTCCTGGGCGCCGCCTTCGGCTTGGCGGGGGTGACGGCCTTGACCTTGTTTTCGTCCGACATCGATCCTACTCCGAATCCATTCGGCGCCATGCGTCGGCGCCACAAATACATATATATCGAAGCGATATCGCTTTTCAAGCCGTTTCCGTGACCGGATTCCGCTGTGGCGCGTTGCGCATCCGCTGGTAGACTGAAATCCGGACATTTCATATCTCAGGGAGGAGACAGACATGGGCAGGATCGGGATTACGGGGATCAGTCTGGCGGCGGCATTGCTGGTAACGAGCGCGGCGCGGGCCGACATCACCATCGGCGTGGCCGGGCCGCTGTCGGGCAGCGAGGCCGCCTTCGGCGAGCAGTTCAAGCGCGGCGCCATGAAGGCCATCGAGGACATCAACGCCAAGGGCGGCGTCCTGGGCCAGAAGCTGGCCCTGGCCATGGGCGACGACGCCTGCGATCCCAAGCAGGCGGTGGCGGTGGCCAACGAAATGGCTGCCAAGAAGGTGCCCTTCGTCGCCGGCCACTTCTGCTCGGGCTCGTCCATTCCGGCGTCGGAAGTCTATGCCGAGACCGGCATCCTGCAGATCTCGCCGGCCTCGACCAATCCGAAGTTCACCGAACGCGGCCTGCCCAACGTGTTCCGCACCTGCGGCCGCGACGACCAGCAGGGCGTCATCGCCGCCGAATACATCGCCAAGCACATGAAGGGCAAGGTGGTGGCCATCGTTCACGACAAGTCGGCCTACGGCAAGGGCCTGGCCGACCAGACCCGTGACGCGCTGGGCAAGAACGGCATCAAGGAAGCGGTGTACGAGGCCATCTCGGCCGGCGAGAAGGACTATTCCGCCCTGGTCACCAAGCTGAAGGCGGCCAAGGTCGATCTGCTGTATTTCGGCGGCTACAAGACCGAGGCGGGCCTGATCGTCCGCCAGCTGCGCGACCAGGGGATGCAGACCCGGCTGATGGGCGGCGACGCCCTGGTGACCGAGGAATACTGGGCCATCACCGGGGCCGCCGGCGAGGGCACCATGATGACCTTCAGCCCCGACCCCCGCAAAAACCCGGCCAACGCCGATCTGGTCAAGTACTACCGCGCCCAGAAATACGAGCCCGAGGCCTATACGCTGTACACCTACGGCACCATCCAGGCCTGGGCCCAGGCCGCCGAAAAGGCCAAGTCCACCGACTGGAAGAAAGTGGCCGCCGTGCTCAAGGCCGACAAGTTCGACACCGCCATCGGCAAGATCGGCTTCGACGCCAAGGGTGACGTCGCCGCTCCCGGCTATGTCATGTATGTTTGGAAGGGCGGCAAGTACGATTACGCGGATTGACGCCTTCCGCCACCGGGTCTACCAAGGAAGCGGGCCGGACTCGTCCGGCCCGTACAGGGGAGAAACGCAAAATGCCTTTGTCCGATTGCATCGACGCCTGTGAACAGGCGCACCGGGCCTGCACCGAGTCGGTGATCCACGGCATCCAGCAAGGCGGCAGCGCCGCCGAATGGGAACTGATCCAACTGCTGCTCGACTGCGCCGACATCAACGAGACCGCCGCCGACTTCATGCTGCGCTCGTCGCGCCTGCACCACCTCACCTGCCAGGTGGCGGCCGAGGTATCCGACAAGTGCGCCAGCGCCTGCGAGAAGCTGGCCAAGGAGGACGTGCGCCTCAAGGAATGCGCCGAAGCCTGCCGCCGGGCCGCCACGGCCTGCCGCAAGACCATCAAGAACTGATAACCGCCGACCCGATGAACTGAAACTTCAGTTCATCGGGGAGAAGGCAAGGGCAAGGCCCGCCGCGGCTTATGCCGCGAAAGCCAAGCGAAGCGCCCGGCGACTGAGGGACTTACGGTGAGCCGCCCCTCGGCTCGCCGGCACAACATGAACAGGAGATCATGGTGAAGGACGAAACCCGCATCGTTGGCAACCTGCCCAACCTTCGCATGGAGATCGTCCATCGCCAGGATCCGGATGGCGCGGCCGAGCATGTGAGCATCCACCTCTCGGCCACGCCGTCCTTCCAGGCGGCCGAGGCCCTGCTGCTGGGGGGCATGTCGCCCCAGGCCTGGAGCGATCCCCTTGCCCTGTGGAACACCATGACCCAGGCATGGCTCGCCCCCTGGACCCGGATGCTGGGCGGGACCAATCCCTGGCTCGACGCCCTGACGCATCGCGATTCCAAGTAGATGACTCCTGAACGGACCTCGTGGCTCGCCGTCCTGGGGGCGGTGGGAGCGGGGGTCGCCGCCGCCTTCCAGGTGGGCAAGGCGCCCATCGCGCTCCCCTTCATCCGGGGCGAGATGGGGCTCGACCTCTCCCACGCCGCCTGGATTTTGTCCATCTTCGCCCTGATGGGCGCGGCCGCCGGGGCCGGCATGGGCACCTTGGTCACCCGCGTGGGCTCGCGCCGGCTGCTGCCCATCGGACTCGGCATTCTGGCGGCGGGAAGCCTGGCCGGGGGCCTGGCCCCGGGCTTCGGCGGATTGCTGGCCGCCCGGGTGGTGGAAGGCATCGGCTACATGCTGGTGGTCATTTCCGCCCCCGCCCTGATCACCCTGATGACCACCCCCGCCCAACGCCAGATGGCCTTCGGCCTGTGGGGAGCGTTCATGCCCTTCGGCATGGCGGTGTCCATGGCCGCCGCCCCGGCGCTGCCGCTGGTCGGCTGGCGCGGCCTGTGGCTGGGCATGGCCGCGCTGCTGGTCCTTTACGCCATTCTGGTCCACGTCCGCATGCCGCGTCCGCCCAGGCCACCCCGGCAGGACAGCCACATTCTGCATGACGTGGCCGACACCCTGCGGGCCCCCGGTCCGCTGCTGCTGGCCGCCACCTTCATTCCCTATTCCGCCGCCTATGCGGCGCTCACCGGCTTTCTGCCCACCCTGCTGATCGAGCGCATGGGGGTCAGCCCCGGTACCGCCGGACTGATGGCCGCCCTGGTGGCCGGGGTCAACATCATCGGCAACCTCTCCTCGGGCCCGGCGCTCCGCCTGGGCCTGCCCCGGCGCAAGGTGATGGCCGCCGCCTTCGCGGTGATGATGGTGGGCTGCCTAGGCATCTTCCAGCCCTGGGTCCCGCCGGCCGCCGCCTATGGCCTGTGCCTGATGGTCAGCGCCTGCTCGGGCCTGCTGCCCGGCTGCATCCTGGGCTCGGCCTCGGTCTACGCGCCGCGCCTGCCCCTGGTGCCGGTGACGCTGGGCCTTTACATGCAGGGCAGCAACTGGGGCCAGCTGATGGGGCCGGTGGTGGTGGGCGCCGCCGTCTCGGCATGGGGCTGGTCCGCCGCATCCCTGGTCCTGGGCGCCGCCACCCTGTGCGGCATCGGCATGGCGCTGGCCTTGCGCCGGGCCGGCAAGGAACCTTAATTTAAGCGGTCCTACCATAGAGGCCAGCCCCCATGCCCCTTCCCGCCGCTCTCGCCGCCGATCTCGCCAGCCGCTTCGGCGAGCGCTTCTCCACCGCCCAGATCGTGCGCGAGCAGCACGGCAAGGACGAATCCCATTTCGCCCCCTGCCCGCCCGAAGCGGTGGTCTTCGCGCTCACCACCGAGGAGGTGGCGCAAACCGTCAAGGCCTGCGCCGCCCACGGGGTTCCGGTCATCGCGTTTGGCACCGGCACCTCGCTGGAAGGACATGTGGCGGCGCTTTCGGGCGGCGTGTGCATCGACGTCGGCGGCATGAACCGGGTCCTCGAGGTCAGGCCTGAGGATCTGGACGTCACCATTCAGCCCGGCGTCACCAGGAAGCAGCTGAACGAATACCTGCGCGACACCGGCCTGTTCTTTCCCATCGATCCCGGCGCCGACGCCTCCCTGGGCGGCATGGCGGCGACCCGGGCGTCGGGCACCAACGCGGTGCGCTACGGCACCATGCGCGAGAACGTGCTGTCGCTGGAGGTGGTGCTGCCCGACGGCCGCGTGATCCGCACCGCCAAGCGGGCGCGCAAGTCATCGGCCGGCTACGACCTCACCCGCCTGTTCGTGGGCTCGGAAGGCACGCTGGGCATCATCACCGAGCTGACGCTGCGCCTGCACGGCATCCCCGAGGCCATCTCGGCGGCGATCTGCCCCTTCCCCTCCATCGAGGCGGCGGTCAACACCGTGATCCTCACCATCCAGTCCGGGGTGCCGGTGGCGCGCATCGAGTTCCTGGACAAGGTGATGATCGGCGCGGTCAACCGCTATTCCAAGACCGGCCACAAGGAGGCGCCCACCCTGTTCTTCGAATTCCACGGCAGCCCGGCTTCGGTGCAGGAACAGGCCGAGAAGGTCGAGGCCATCGCCGCCGAATTCGGGGCCGAGGGCTTCCAATGGGCCACCGGCGCCGAGGAGCGCACCAAGCTGTGGTCGGCACGCCACAACGCCTATTACGCCGGCGTGGCCATGCGCCCCGGTTGCCGCGCCTGGACCACCGACGCCTGCGTGCCCATCTCGCGCCTGGCCGAGTGCCTGCTGGAGACCGAGGAGGATCTCAAATCCACCGCTCTCACCTCGGCCATCGTCGGCCATGTGGGCGACGGCAACTTCCACGTCATGCTGCTGGTCGATCCCGCCCGCCCCGAAGAGATCGCCGAGGCCGAGCGCATCAACCACCGCATCGTGCGCCGCGCGCTGGCCATGGACGGCACCTGCACCGGCGAGCACGGGGTGGGCCACGGCAAGATGGCCTTCCTGGAGGAGGAATACGGGGACGCCCTGGACGTGATGCGCGCCATCAAGCGCGCCATCGACCCGGCCGGGATCATGAATCCCGGCAAGATCGTCATTCCGTAAACGGAAGTCAGGCGGCGGCGCCCAGTTCGGCGATGAAGGGATAAAGCTGATCGACGATCAGCCGGATGGTGTCGGCATCAAGGGACGGGATCATGGCGGTCAGCAAGGTGACGGCGGCGCCACGTTGAGCGACCGCATCCAGCCCCCCCTTGCGGGCGTCCGTCACCGCCTGTGCGATGATCTCTCTCAGCGATGGGTCCATGATCGGCCTATGAACGAAACAAGGTTGCAGCATCTACACTGCAACCTTGCCTCGTCTTCATGCGCCGATCCACCAACGAACAGGAAGAAGTTGTAAGTCCCTGTGACGCAGGGAATCAGTGTCCGCCCATCACGTCGCGATAGGCGTGCCAGCTGGCGTGGCCGATCACCGGCAGGGCCACGACCATGCCGACGAAGGCGATCGCCATGCCGAAGAAGGTCACCACCGCGATGGTGGCTGCCCAACCGATCATGGTGCGCCAGTTGAGCCGCACCGCCTGTATGCTGAACTCCATGGCCTCGACCACGCCCACGTCGCGGTCCAGCAGCATGGGCATGGCGAAAACGCTGATGGAAAAGGCGATGACCGCCAGGATTCCGCCCACCAGCGTGCCGATTGCCAGGAAGCGGAAGGAGGCCGGGCGCAGCACCACGTCCTCGATGAAATTGTCCAGCGGCAGCGGCATGCCCGGCGGGTAGAACAGGGCGAACACCACCAATCCGGCCAGCAGCCAGGCCATCAGCAGGATGGACAGAACCAGCCCCATATTGCCGATCTGGTCCAGACGGGACCTGACGCCGCCCACCACCAGTCCCAGACCGACGGGCTGGCCGCTTTCCTGCCTGCGGCTGATCTCGTAGAGAAACACCGCCGCCAGCGGCCCCACCAGCATGAAGCCGGCGGCCAGCGGGAACAGCAGCGAGCCCATGTCCATGGCGTTGAGAATCAGGAACAGCGCCATGCCGATACCGGCGTACAGCGCCCCGAAGCCGAGGCTGAGGCCGGGATTGCGCCAGGTGTCGCGCCAGCCGGCGTTGAGCCACTCGGACGCCTGGGCCGGCGTCACCAGCCGGGCATCGTATCGATGGGAATGAATGGCCATGGAAATCATCTTACCCCCCTGTGCGAAGGAGTGTCCCAACCTCCGCGCCCCGGCGCGAAGCACTGCCGCCCTACATGTGGAAATCCCGCCGGAGTTAAACAAGGCCATCCGTCCGTATTGCAGTTGTGCGCCCGGCGTAAAAGCAATACACATTTGTGCCGGCAATTGTCGAAAGAGGCTGATTTGGCGATCAAACGCACCAGAAAGACCGCACCCGACAAGGCGGAAGTCAAGGCGCAGCCCTCACTGCTGTCGGGCATGGAACTGGACATTCTCGACGACATCGTCGGCTATCGCCTGCGCCGCGCCCAGGTGGTGGTCTATCAGGACTATGTCCGCACTGTCGGTTCGCTGGACATCCGGCCGTCGCAATTCGCCGCCCTGACCATCATCGGCGCCAATCCCGGCCTGTCCCAGACCACGCTGGCCGCCACCATGGGCATCGACCGCTCGGGCGCCGTGATCCTGATCGACGCGCTGGAGGGCAAGGGGCTGGCCAGCCGCGTTCCCTCGCCCACCGATCGCCGCACCTACGCCATCATGCTGACCGAGAAGGGCGGCAAGACCCTGGCCGAGCTGAAGCAGCTGGTGGCCGAGCACGATCTGCGCATCACCTCGCAGCTGTCCGACGCCGAGCGGACCCAGCTGCGCGATCTGCTGCACCGCCTTTATACTCCCCAGTTCTAGGCTGGAACCCGCGCCGGTGCTGGCCGCGCCCTGCCCCTCGCCGAGATTGTTGACCTGGTCAACTGTTGTGAGGAGCAAATATTTGCCTTTACCGCATTTCCGAAGACCGCTAGAGTGGTGGCAATCCGGGAGTCACCCGCGTCACCGCATCCCTTGCGGCAAAAAAACATTTGGGAGTGCGTCATGTCCTACAATGTCGAGATCCCCTACGGCTGCTACTGGTCCACGCCGTTCGCCCGCTGGCAGGGCGCCTACGCCAACCTGCATTCCATGGAATTCGCCGCCCACGTGGCCAAGGCCGAGCTGGCCAAGCGCCAGATTCCGGCATCCGTGTTCGACGCGGCGGTGATGGGCATCTCGGTGCCCCAGAAGCACTCGTTCTTCGGCACCCCTTGGGTGACCGCCATGCTGGGCGCCGGACAGGTGGGCGGCCCGACCATTTCCCAGGCCTGCGCCACCGGCGTGCGCTGCCTGCAGGCGGCGACCCAGGAAGTGAACGACGGCATCGCCGGCGTGTCCCTGGTGCTGACCTGCGACCGCACCTCCAACGGCCCGCACGTGTTCTATCCCAAGCCCGCCGCCCCCGGCGGCACCGGCGACGCCGAGAACTGGGTGATGGACAATTTCGGCTATGATCCCGTCACCACCAAGTCCATGCTGGTCACCGCCGAGAACACCGCCAGGGAATTCGGCCTCAACACCGCCGAGCAGCACGAGCTGGTGCTCTATCGCCAGGAGCAGTACAAGGCCGCCCTGGCCGATGACAGCGCCTTCCTCAAGCGCTTCATGACCCTGCCCTTCGACGTGCCCGCCCCCAATTTCAAGAAGAATGTCGCCACCCTGTCGGGCGACGAGGGCCTCAGCGTCTCGACGCCTGAGGGCCTTGCCAAGCTGAAGCCGGTGCTGCCCGACGGCACCATCACCTTCGGCTGCCAGACCCACCCGGCCGACGGCAACGCCGCCATCATCGTCGCCAATCCCGACCGGGCGCGCGAGCTGTCGCGGAACAAGGCCATCCGGGTCCGTGTGCTCGGCTTCGGCCAGAAGCGGGTCGAGCCCGCCTACATGCCCAAGGCCCCGGCCCCCGCTGCCCAGATGGCTCTGAAGCAGGCCGGCATCAGCCTGTCGCAGGTCAGTGTCATCAAGCTGCACAACCCCTTCACCGCCAACGATTTCGCCTTCGCCCGCGCGCTGGAGATCGACGTGAAGAGCTTCAACAATTTCGGTTCGTCCCTGCTGTGGGGCCATCCCCAGTCGCCCATGGGCACGCGCGGCATCATCGAGGTGATCGAGGAGCTGGCCTTGAAGGGCGGCGGCTACGGCCTGTTCTCCGGCTGCGCCGCCGGTGATTCCGCCATGGCCGTGGTCCTCCAGGTCACCGACGCCTGATTTCGAACGAAACGAACCGAATTCATCCAAGGAACCGACATCATGAGCGACGTCGTCACTCTTTCTATCGCTGACCGTATTGCCACCGTCACCATCGATTCGCCCCCCGTGAACGCCGCCGATCATCCGGTGCGCGCCGGGCTGCGGAAGGCCTTCACCGATCTGGCCGGCCGTTCCGACTTCGACGCGGTGGTGGTTTGCTGTGCCGGGCGCACCTTCATGGCCGGCGCCGATATCGGCGAGTTCGACACCGGCATCAAGCCCCCCCACCACCAGGACCTGTTCAATCTGGTGGAAGCCTGCGCCAAGCCGGTGGTCGCCGCGCTCCACGGCACCGCTCTCGGCGCCGGCACCGAGCTGGCCATGGCCTGTCATTACCGTGTCGCCGACAAGGGTGCCCGCATCGGCCTGCCGGAACTGTCGCTGGGCATCATCCCGGGCGCCGGCGGCACCCAGCGCGCGCCCCGCCTGATCGGCCTGGACGCCGCCATGGATCTGGTGCTGTCGGGCAAGCCCCTTCCCGCACCCAAGGCCCTGGACCTGGGTCTGGTGGACGAGATCGCCCAGGGCGACGTCAACGCCGCCGCGCAGGCCTTCGCCAAGAAGCTGGTGGCCGAGGGCAAGGGCGTGCGCCGCACCTGCGACATGACGCCCAAGGATGCCGCCAAGGCCGCCGAGATCATCGCCGCCCGCCAGGCCCAGGTGGCCAAGTCCATGAAGAACCGCACCTCGCCCTTGAAGGCGCTGGAGGCCATGGCCGCCACCACCACGCTGTCCTTCGCGGAAGGCCTGAAGCTGGAAGCCGACATCTCCAAGCAGCTGGAGCATGCCGTCGAGGCCCGCGCCATGCGCCACCTGTTCTTCGCCGACCGCGAAGTGCGCAAGATTCCCGGCATCACCAAGGACATCAAGGCGCGCCCCATCCGCAAGGTGGGCATCATCGGCGCCGGCACCATGGGCGGCGGCATCGCCATGTGCTTCGCCAATATCGGCGTGCCGGTGACCATCATCGACGTGTCGACCGAGAACCTGGACCGCGGCTTTTCCGTCATCCGCAAGAACTACGAGCGCTCGGTGTCGCGTGGCTCGCTGACCCAGGAACAGCTTGAAGGCCGCATGGCCCTGCTGACGGCGTCCACCGACTACGCCGCCCTGTCCGATGCCGATCTGGCCATCGAGGCGGTGTTCGAGAAGATGGAGCTGAAGAAGGACATCTTCGCCAAGCTCGACGCCGTGCTGCCCCAAGGCGCCATCCTCGGCACCAACACCTCGACGCTGGATATCGACGAGATCGCCAATATCACCAAGCGCCCCGCCGACGTCATCGGCCTGCACTTCTTCAGCCCGGCCAACGTCATGCCGCTCCTGGAAATCGTCCAGGGCGCCAAGACCAGCATGGACGTGCTGCTGACCGCTCTCGATATGGCCAAGCTGATCAAGAAGACCGGCGTGGTCTCCAAGGTCTGCTACGGCTTCATCGGCAACCGCATGATGGACCCCTACGGCCGCGAGGCCGAGCGCATGGTGCTGGAAGGCGCCACCCCGGCCGAGGTGGACGGCGCGCTGGAGGAATGGGGCATGGCCATGGGCATCCTGGCCGTCTACGACATGGCCGGCGTCGAGGTGGGCGACAACACCCGCATCGCCAACCCGCACATGGTTCCCGACGATCCCAGCTTCTACCGCTGCTCCGCCCTGCTGGTGGCCAACAAGTGGCTGGGCCAGAAGGTGGGCCGCGGCTATTACCGCTATGACGGCGGCAAGCGCGCCTCGTGCCCCGAAGTCATCGAGATGATGCACGCCGAAGGCAAGCGCCTGAACGTGCCGGCAAGGAAGCCGGCCAAGCAGGAAATCCTCGAGCGCTGCCTCTATTCCATGATCAACGAGGGCGCCAAGCTGCTGGAGGAAGGCATCGCTTTGCGCGCTTCCGACATCGACGTGGTCTACACCGCCGGCTACGGCTTCCCGCGCTATCGCGGCGGCCCGATGTTCTATGCCGACACCGTGGGCCTCAAGGTCATCTACGACAAGATCGTCGAGTTCCAAAAGACCCTGGACCCGCGCTACTGGACGCCCGCGCCCCTGCTGGAGAAGCTGGCCAAGGAGGGATCGACCTTCGCCAAGTGGGACGCCTCCAAGGCCAAGTAATTCATCCTCCCGGATGATCACTGGGACCCGCCGGCTTCTAGGCCGCGGGTCCTTTTTTTGACTGTCGGACATAAAAAACTCCCCGCCGAAGCGGGGAGTTGAATGTCAGTTCCGGGCGATTTCTCGCCGTGCGGACTGGGTAGGTTCGGCTCCGACCGGGGTGGAGGATCCGGTCGGAGCCCTGTGCGCCGCAAGCGGCGGAGGGGACTCCGCCGCCATCAGTTTGAGCAGCGCAACCTGCTCGTCCACCTTGGCCTGGATGTGGGCGAGCTGGTCTTGGGACAGATGACGGTACTTGCCGATCATCTTGACGTATTCGGCGACCGGATAGGCGTTATCCGGCGAATGGGTGAAGCGCAGGCCCGTGGAATTGGTGTATTCCCACAAGGGATTGAAGTTGCTGTCCACGCTCATGCGGCAGGCTTCGATCACCTTGGACGAGGGAACACGCCAGCCGGTGGGGCACGGCGAGTAGATGTGAAGGTAGGAGAAGCCCTCGAACGACGCCTCGACGGCGCGGTCCAGCTTCTCGTAGAGGTCTTCCATGTAGCCGGTGGACGCCGTCGCCACATAACGGCACTTGTGGGCCGTCATGATCAGCGGCAGGTTCTTGGCGTCCTGGGTCTTGCCCTTCATGTGCTCGCCCACCGGGGTGGTCGAGGTCCACGAGCCGTAGGGCGTGGTGCCGGACCGCTGCATGCCGGTGTTCATGTAGCCTTCGTTGTCGACGCAGACATACAGAACCTTCTCGCCGCGCTCGGCGGCGCCCGACACGGCGTGGAAGCCGCAATCGGACGTGCCGCCGTCACCGGCCAGCGCCATCACCACGATGTCCTTGCGCCCGATGCGGTCGTAATAGCGGCGGATGCCCGCCAGCATGGAGGCGGTGTTGGTGAGCAAGGGATGGAACACCGGAACCTTGGTGCCGGTCTTGCCGTTATAGCCCACCGAGCCCATACCGGGAATGCAGCCCGGCGGGGTGGCCAGCACCGAGTTGCGGCCGATCTTGCGCATGGCGTGGCGCATGATCAGTTCGGAATTGCAGCCCTGGCACCCCGACAGGCCGGGGACGAACAGGTCTTCCTTGTCGCCATACTGATTGAAGATGGTTCCCGCCTTGCGGTACTCCAGCGCGCCCGTGGGGCAGACCTTGACACAGGCCGGGTCGCCGTCGCACTGGTCGCACTTGGCGACGCGGGCCACCGTCTCGTCCACCGCGATGCCGCCATAGGCGCAGCCCGCCGTGCACAGCAGACAATCCACGCACTTGGACGCATCCCAGCCGACGACGCCGTTGCCGCCGTCCTTGTCCAGGGCGCCCGAGGGGCAGACCTGGACGCATTTGGGATCGCCGCACTGGCGGCAGATGGCGGTCTCGAAGGTGCCGGCCTTGGCGCCGGGCACGATGGAGATGCGAGAGGCGCCCTGCTTGGCCGTGGAACAGGCCGTCATGCAGTCGCCGCAGCCGTCGCAGAGCGAGGCCTTGAAGCTGATGCTGTCGAATGCCGCGCCCATCCTTACCTCCACTGCTCGCTCATCAGGCGACGGCCGGTTTCCACCGGACGGGCCAGGAAGGCGTCCTTGCACGCGCCCAAATCCACCCGCCGGCGGATCAGTTCACCCATGATGCCCACGTCGAAGGGCTCGTCCACGCTGGCATAGCCCACCAGCCGGTTGTCCTCGAGCACCAGCCGGCGATAGGCGCTGCCATCGCTCTCCACCGCCTCGACACCGTCGGTGGCGGCGGCGCGGCCGATGGACAGCGCCACCCGGCCGAAGAAGCGGTAGGTGTTGACCGGCAGCCCGCCGGCGTAATCCTTGCGGTAGGAATCCCCGGCCATGCCCTGGCCGGCGATCTTGCCCTGCTCCACCGCCGTCGGGATGATGCCGATCAGCGCCGGCTTGCCGGTATGGAAGTCGGTGGCCTGGGCCACGTCGCCCGCCGCCCAGATGCCGTCGATATTGGTGCGCATGGCCTCGTCCACCAGGACGCCCTTGTCCACCGTGACGCCCGAGCCTTCCAGCCAGTCGGTCACGGGGCGCACGCCGGTGGCGACCAGCAGCAGATCGGCTTCAAGCGTCCCGCCGTCGTCGACGGTCACCTTGCCCGGCGCCACCTCGGTGACCCGGCGGCCGAGCTTCAGCTCCACGCCGTGCTTGGTGAAGGCCTCTTCGATGCGGGTGCTGGCCTTGGCGTCGAAATAGCCGGGCAGGACGTGGTCCTGCATCTCCACCACCGTCACCTTGAGGCCGGCTTCGGCCAGGTTTTCGGCGGCGTGCAGACCCACCAGCCCGGCGCCCAGCACCACGGCCGACTTGGCCGAACCCATGGCGGAGCGCAGGCCCTCGGCGTCGGCCAGGGTGCGCAGCACGTGATAGCGCACAGAGTCCAGCCCCTTGACCGGGGGAATGGCCGGCGCCGCGCCGGTGGCGATCAGCAGGGTCTGGTAGCGCCAGACCTCGCCGCTCTCCAGGCTGACCGCCTTGGTCTTGGAATCCAGCGACACCACGCGGGCGTTGGGCACATAGGTGCAGGCGTTGGCCTCGAAGAAGCTCTGGTCGCGCAGCAGCACCTTGTCCGGGGCCGAGCGCCCCGACACCACATAGGGCAGGATGGTCGGCGAATAGGGCAGCCGCTGATCGCGGGTCAGCATGGCCATGGAGCCGTCGGGATCCACCAGACGGATGGCGCGCAGGGCTTCCAGCGCCGCATGGCTGGAGCCGACGAGAAGGTATTTGGCCTCGGGCATCATCGACCTCAATCGTTCTCGTTCAGCCACACGGGACCGGCGGCGGCTTCGCCCCCGGCCAGACGGAAGGTGCGCCGCACCACTTGGGCGAAGTGCTCGACGGTGATGTCGGCCCCGGCCAGTCCGCCGATGAAGCTCATCATGGGGATGCGGGCGGTCTGGTGGGCATAGAGCGCCGCCAGCACCTCCTGGAAGGCCGGGCCGCAGTTCCAGCCGAAATTGACCGAGCGGTCCACCACGCCGATGGCCTTGACCTTGGAAAGGGCCTGGGCAATGCGAGCGGCGGGGAACGGGCGGAAGGTCTTGATCTTGACCAGACCGACCTTCTTGCCGTCGGCCCGCGCCTCGTCGACCGCATCCTTGGCGGCGCCGGTCATGGAACCGATGGTGACCAGCGCCACCTCGGCGTCCTCCATGCGGTATTCCTCGATCAGCGGCGACCAGTAGCGCCCCGTACGCTTGCCCCAATCGGCATGGGCGTCCTCGATCACCTGCAGCGCGGTCTGCATGCCTGAGCACAGGCCCTTCCTGTACTTGACGAACATGGAAGGCCCGACGCCGCCGGCGCCCCCCGTGAGCGGGTCCACCGCCATGGGGCGCTCGGGGTCCAGGCAGGCGTGCCAGTTGACCTGCTTCTCGCCCAGGAAGGCGTCGACCACCGACTGCTCGGGCAATTCCACCCGCGCCACGCCATAGGACAGGTAATTGCCGTCATGGTTGACGTTGACCGGCAGCATCACGTCGGGATGCTCGGCCACCTTGTAGGCGATGGGGATGGTATCGAGGATTTCCTGCTGGGTCTCGCAGTACATGTGGATCCAGCCCACCTCCTTCACCGTCATGGCGTCCTGCTGGCCGCCCCACACACAGGTGGGCGACACGGCGTCGCGGGTGACCAGCGACACCACCATGGGCAGGCGCAGGCCCGGCGTGCGGAAATAGGGCTCGAACATGAAGGCCAACCCTTGCGCCGACGTGGCGGAATAGGTCCGGGCCCCGGCCAGCACCGCGCCGTGCAGCACCGACAGCACGGTGTGCTCGCCCTCCACGTCCATCAGATCGGCGTCCATGCGGCCGTCGGCGATGAACTGGGCCAGATACTCCACCAGCGAGCTTTGCGGCGTGATGGGATAGACGGCCACCATGTCGGGACGCGACAGGCAGGCGCCCCAGGCCGCCGCCTCGTTGCCGTCGCAGACGATGACCTTACCGGTCGGAGCGGTGATCTCGTTCATGCTCAACCCTCCGCCTCTTCAACCATCTTGATGGCGCCATGCGGGCATTCCTCGGCGCAGATGCCGCAGCCCTTGCAGTAGTCGTAGTTGAAGTCGAACCACGCCGCCTTCTCGACCACGCACTGCACCGGACAGTACAGCCAGCAGGTGGCGCACTTGACGCAGCGGTCGCGATCGACGATGGGGCGCAGCGCCCGCCAGTCGCCGGTGAGCATGGTGGTGTACTCGGTGGCGATGGGGCACATATTGTCGGGAACATTTCTGAGGCTCATGCCGCCTTCTCCTTGCCGAGATCCAGCACGACGGTCTCGGCATAGCCGCGCCGCACCGCCTCGATGTTCTGCTTCAGGCCGGCGTCGCGGAAATGGGCCTCTTCCAGCGCCTTTTCCAGCGATTCCACGCTCACCAGACCGGTAGCCTTGGCGAAGGAGCCCAGCATGATGGTGTTGGTGATCTGGCGCTTGAAGATGTCCATGGCGATGGGAATGGCGTTGCAGGTGGCCACCCGGCTGACCATGGAAGGCACCTCGATGTCGCCCGGCGCCTTGGACGTGGCCATGATCAGCGTTCCGCCCTTGGGCATGCCGGCGAACACGTCCACCGCGCGGGCCACGGTGGGATCGATCACCACGACGATATTGGGGGTGTAGATATTCGTGACACGGCGGATCTCCGTATCGGAGAGCCGGAGAAACGCCACCACCGGCGCGCCGCGGCGTTCGAAGCCGAAGGCGGGAATGGCCATGACGTGTCGCCCTTCCTCCACCAGAGCGGCGGCCAGAATGGCGGAAGCCAAGACGGCACCTTGTCCGCCACGGCCATGAAGACGCACTTCATGCATGGTTTCCCGATCCTCCCGTAGACCTCTAAGCCGTTACCGGCACTTGACGGCCGGTTAATTCGGTATTTCATTACCTATTACAGATTTCCATCGCTAAAAGCAAGTTTCGTATCACGTTGCATTGCGGAATCCGCATGGGGGATTTTTGCCCCGCCACCGCACGATTTTGCTGGATTTTGCAGTGCGGAATGGGGTAGCTACTCCTTCAGGATAGTATAATACCTCCTTAGGGTAGGCAAATTTACGTAGAGGGCTGTAATCATGTATGATTCCACCATGGCTTCGAACGACACCAATGCGCGCAACTGGATCGCGCTGGGCATCGTCGGCCTGACCGCCCTGGCCATCACGGTGCTGTTCTCGCCGGCCGTCGGCCTCTACGATCTCGGCCCGGCGCAAAAGCAAATCGCCGCCAGCGGACGCTGACGGCGATCGGTTTGCCTTCAAGCCTTAAGGCGGGGCGGCGTCACAGCCCCAGATAGGCTTCCTTCACCTTATCGTCATTGAGCAGGCGCGAGCCCTGGTCGGTCAGGACCACCGAGCCGGTCTCCAGCACATAGCCGCGGTCGGCGATGGCCAGGGCGGCATAGGCGTTCTGCTCCACCAGGAAGATGGTGGTTCCCTGATCCTTCAGCGCCTGGATGGTGCGGAAGATTTCCGCCACCAGCAGCGGCGCTAGGCCCATGGACGGCTCGTCGAGCAGCAGCACGCGGGGATTGGCCATCAGCGCCCGGGCGATGGCCAGCATCTGCTGCTGGCCGCCCGACAGGGTACCGGCCGGCAGTTCCCGCTTCTTGTGCAGAATGGGGAACATCTCGTACATGCGGTCCATGTCCGCCTTGACGTCCGGGCCCTGGCGGCGATAGGCGCCCAGGCGCAGATTGTCCTCCACCGACATGGGGCCGAACACCTGGCGGCCTTCGGGCGACTGGCAGATGCCGAGGCCCACCCGCTTTTCAGGCGCCATCCTGGTGATGTCCTGGCCGGCGAACTTGATGGTTCCGCCGGTCACGCTCTGGACGCCCGAGATGCAGCGCAAGAGGGTGGTCTTGCCGGCGCCGTTGGCGCCCACCAGGGCGACCAGCTCACCCTCGGCCACCTGGACGTCGATGCCCTTCAGCGCCTGGATGCGGCCGTAATGGCTGGTGAGATTGGAGATTTCGAGCAGCATTCCCATGTTCATCACCCGTGCGTGCCGAGATAGGCGCTGACCACTTCCGGATTGGCGAGGACTTCGGCCGGAGTTCCCTCGGCCAGCTTGCGTCCGTAATCGAGCGCCGTGATCTGGTCGGAGATGCCCATCACCATCTTCATGTCGTGTTCCACCAGAACCACGGTTATGCCCGACGCCGCCACCTTCTTGATGACCTCGTCGATCTCGCGGCTTTCGGTGGCGTTCAGGCCCGCCGCCGGCTCGTCGAGCAGCAGCATCTTGGGCTGGGCGGCCAGCGCCCGGGCGATTTCCAGCCGCTTCAGCGCCCCGTAGGGCATGGAAGCGGCGTCGGCGTCCACGTACTTGGCCAGACCGACGAACTCCATCAGCCCGGCGCAGTAGTCGCGGCACTCGCGGTCGCGGCGCTTGACCTTGGGCAGGCGCAGCAGCGAGGGCAGGAACCGCCGGTCCAGATGCAGGTGATGGCCGACCATGACGTTCTCGATGGCCTGCATGTTGAAGAATATCTGCAGGTTCTGGAACGTGCGGCTCATGCCCAGCGCCGCCAGCTCGTAGGGCTTCATGCCCGACACCAGCCGGTCCTGGAACAGCACCCGGCCCGAACTGGGGGTGTAGACCCCGGTGATCAGGTTGAACAGGGTGGTCTTGCCGGCGCCGTTGGGGCCGATGATGGAGTGGATGTGCCCGGCCTCCACCGTGAAGGACAGGTCCTCGACCGCATGGACGCCGCCGAATTCCTTGGAGAGCTTTTCGACCTTGAGCAGGCTCATGACGCGGCCCTCCTGCTCTTCAGCATGATCAGCAGGCTGGGCAGCAGGCCCTTGGGCATGAAGATCATGGTGCCCATCATGATGACGCCCAGGATCATCGCCTCGTACTGCTCGACCACGGCCAGCAGCTGCGGCAGCAGGGTGAGGATCACCGCGCCGACCACCGCGCCGTACACCGACGCCATGCCGCCCAGCACCACCATGGTCACGAAGTGGACCGAGCCGAAGAAGCTGCCGATGTCGGGGGTGATGAAGCCGTTCTTGTGGGCGAACAGCGAGCCGACCACCGAGGCGAACACCGCCGAGACCACGAAGACCAGGACCTTGTAGCTGGAGGTGTCGACGCCGACCACCTCGGCCCCCACCTCCGAGCCGTGGACGGCGCGCAGCGCCCGGCCCACCGGCGATTCGATCAGGTTCAAGGACAGCCACACCGCGAAGATCAGCAGCACGCCGGTCACCCAGTACCACATCTGGTCGCCCTTGATGGTGAAGCCCAGCATCTTGAAATTGCCCAGGCTCATGCCGTCGGGGCCGCCGGTGATGCCGGCCTCGGTCTTCAGGACGATGTGGATGATGATGCCGATGCCCAGCGTCGCCATGGCCAGGTAATGGCCCTTGAGCTTGAGAATGGGACGCGCCACCACGAAGGCCAGAATGCCGACCACCGCCGCCGACAGCACCAGCGCGCCGATGGCCGGCACGCCGTACTTCTCGGTCAGGATGCCCGAGCCATAGGCGCCCAGCGCGAAGAAGCCCGCATGCCCCAGGCTGATCTGCCCGGCATAGCCGATCAGCAGGTTCAGCCCGACGCAGACGATGGCGTTGAACATGGCGTTAACGCCGACGTCATAGAAATAGCTGTTTGAGAACCCGACGGGGGCGACGGTGACGATGATCGCCAGTACCGCCAGCCCACCGGTTCGCGCTGTCATGAGATTCATGGCGTCACACCCGATCCGTGCCGCGCTTGCCGAACAGGCCGCTGGGCATGAAGAACAGAACGAAGAGAATGATGATGAAGGCGATGGCGTCCTTGTAGGCCGACGACAGGTAGCCCGAAGCCATGGCCTCGGCGATGCCGACGATCAGGCCGCCGACGATGGCGCCCGTGCCGTTGCCCAGGCCGCCCAGCACCGCCGCCGAGAAGCCCTTGAGCCCCAGCATGATGCCCGCCTCGTAATTGGTGAAGGTGATGGGGGTGACCACGATGCCGCCCACCGCGCCCAGGAGGGCCGACAGGGCGAAGCTGGCCAGCAGCACCTTCTTCACCGCCACGCCCACCAGCTGGGCGGCCAGGCGGTTGTGGGAGGTGCCCAGCATGGCCTTGCCGAACATGGTGCGGTTGAAGAAGTACCACAGCCCCGCGATGGCAACGGCCGAGATGCCGAACACCCACAGGCTCTGCGGCATCAGGGTGGCGCCCAGCACGGCGATGGGCGTCTCGCCCGAGAAGGCCGGCAGGGAGTGGAATTCCTTGTCCCAGATGATCTGGGCGGCGCCGCGCAGGAAGATGGACGCGCCGATGGTGATGATGATGATGGTGACAACGTCGGCGTTGCGCGCCGGTTCGACCGCAAATTTCTCCATGGCGACGCCCACCAGCATGGACGCGACCATGGCCAGCGGGATGGCCAGATAGATCGGCACGCCGGCAGCCACCATGGTGGCCGTCGCCATGCCGCCGATCATGATGAACTCGCCCTGGGCGAAATTGATCACGTGGCTGGCGTTGTAGATGATGGCGAATCCGAGGCCGGCCAGCGCGTAGATGGCGCCCGACGTCAACCCGGAAAACAGATACTGCAGAAATGCGGCGAACATGCTTCCCCAACTCCCTTGGGCAGGGGTCGTCCGATGGCCCGCCTTTCCCCGAAAGGAAAGGCGGAACCTCCGGCAAACCGTCGGATCAGTTGCTCAGGAGCCAGTCACCCTTGCGGATTTCCACCATGTGGAAAGCCGACGGCGAAAGGCCCATGTGATCGGTGGGGCTCATGGAAACCAGGCCACCGGTACCCACGTAACCGGACGTCTTCTCGATCTCGTCGCGGACCTTGGCCTTGTCGGTGGACTTGGCGCGGTTGATGGCGGCGAGGGCGATCTGCAGACCGTCATAGGCGTGGCCCGCGAAGGTCGAGACGTCCGACTTGAAGGCGGTCTCGTAATCCTTCTTGAAGGCGGTCACCACCGGCTTCTGCGGGTCGGTGGCGGGCAGCTGGTCGGGAACCACCAGACCGGCGGCCGGCAGGCGGATTCCCTCGGCGGCGTCGCCGGCCAGCTTGATGAAGTCCTTGGAGGCCACGCCATGCGACTGGTACAGCGGCAGCGCGATGCCCAGCTGCTTGAAGTTCTTGGTGACGATGGCCGGACCCTGGCCGAAGCCGAAGTTGAACACGGCCTGGACGCCGGGGGCGTTCTTGATCTTGGTCAGCTGGGCGGTGACGTCGGGGTCCTTGGGCGAGTAGATCTCGTCGGCGACCACTTCGATACCGAAATTCTTGACCACGGCCATGGACTGGTCGCGGCCCGACTTGCCGAAGCCGGCGTCCTCCGAGATCATGCCGATCTTGGTGATGCCGCGCTTCTTCATGTCGGCGAACACCTTCTCGGCGGCCATCTTGTCGGTATGGGGAGTCTTGAACACCCACTTCTTCACCGGCTCGACGATGACCACGGCGCCGGCCAGCGAGATGAACGGCACCTCGTTGCGCTCGGCCAGCGGCACGGCGGCCATGGTGGTGGCGGTGGTAGAGCCGCCGATCAGCAGATCGACCTTGTCGCTTTCGATCAGACGCTTGGTGAAGGTGGAGGCCTTCTCGCCGGCGCCGCCGTCGTCATAGACGACCAGCTCGATCTTGCGGCCCATCACGCCGCCTTCCTTGTTGATGCGCTCGACATACATTTCCAGCGTCTTCTTCTCGGGCTCGCCCAGGAAGGAGGCCGGACCGGTGACCGACAGGATGGAGCCGATCTTGATGGGATCGGCGGCCTGGGCCAGACCGGCGAAGGTGGAGCAACCGGCGACGACGACGGCCGTCGCGCCCCATTTCATGAGGTTACGCATTCATTTTCCTCCCAGAAGCAGCTCACGGCTTGTTCCGCCGCGTAGCCTATCTAATGAGCTATTTAACCCGAGAGCAACGCATTACGCCAGGAAAAAAATGCGCATTTGAGTACCGGATTGCTTATTGACGAAACTGCGGCAATCTGCCGCCGCCCGCCTGAGCGTAAGTCCCGGGGACGCCCACCCATCCGTATGCCCCACTGTCCGAAATGCGTAATCATGTTGAAACGATATGTGTCATTTTGTAACTTAGTTGTGGGGGGGGGTAGTACCTTGGGCGAAAAATGCTTCGGAGGTCGGGAAGGCTATGGGAAGCGGGGATGGATCACTTGTTGAAAAGCTGAAGCTGCAGCGGGACCGCTTCATCGCCTTCGCGTTCGCCGGAGCCGACCTGCTGCTGGAGATGAACGACGAGGACGTCGTCACCTATTCCGCCGGGGCGGGCGAGGCGCTGTACGGCATTTCCGACGCGGAACTGCTGGGCCGTCCGCTGTCCGACTTCATCTTCACCCGCGATCGGGACAAGTTCAGCGACGCCATTCAGCGCCTTCGGAATTCCGGGCGCCTGGACCATACGCCGCTGTCCATGATCGGCGCCTCGGGGGCGGTGTCGCGCATGCGCATGGCCGGCATCAAGCTGCCCCAGTTTCCCACCGGCTACCATCTGGTGCTGTCGCGCATCTCGCCCATCGCCACCAGCGAGAATGATCAGTCCGGCCAGACCGCCGACCCCCGCGTGCGCTTCGTCGACATGGTGCGCCAGCGCCTGAACGAGGCCAACCGCCTGGGCGAGGACTACACGCTCACCATGTTCGACCTGTCGGCCTCCAAGTTCGGCGGCACCGAACCGGCCCTGCTGCAGAGCTTCTTCTCGACGCTCCACCATACCCTGGAGGGGTGTTCGGTGCGCCAAAGCTCGGCCGGGGCGCTGAACGAGCGGGCCTTCGGCCTGGTCCACGACCATTCCATGAGCTCAGGGGATGTCCACGAGAAGGTCAACGAGGTCTTCCGCCAGTTCAGCGGCAAGGTCAAGGGCGCCAACCTCAAGATGCACAGCGCCTCGCTGGACATGGACGATTCCTCCATGTCCGAGGAGGATCTGGGCAAGGCTCTGACCTTCATCATCAACGGCTTCGTCAGGGACAGCGCCAAGTTCGCCATCAAGTCCCTGGCCGAGGGCGCCAAGGTGGCGGTGGAAGACACCCTGGTGCGGGTGCGCAACTTCCGCAAGATGATCCGCAGCGACAAGCTGGCCTTCTTCTTCCAGCCCATGGTCAACGTGTCCACCGGCACCGTGCTGGCCTACGAGGCGTTCGGCCGCATCGCCCACGACAAGGGTTTCTTCGCGCCCAGCCAGATCATCCCCTTCGCCACCGATGTGGGCGTCATCGGCGAATTCGACCTCATGGCGGTGAAGAAGGCGCTGCTCGCCATGAAGACCGGGACCGACATCTCGTCTCTGGCCTCCATCGCCGTCAACGTGTCGGGCACCTCGCTGGGCAATCCCGCCTTCTACCACTCCCTGATCAAGATCCTGGAGGAGAACAAGCCGGTTCTCGCCCGATTGGTGCTGGAAATCACCGACGTGGCCCGGATCTACAACCTGGACGAGGCCAGGCGCCTGCTGGCCCGCATCAAGCGCATGGGCGTGCGCCTGTCGCTGGACGATTTCGGCTCGGGCGGCGCGGCCTTCGACATCCTGAAGATCCTGCCCGCCGATTACGTCAAGATCGACCGCGACTATATCTTCGACGCGCGGGAAAAGCGGGGCCGCTCGGTGTTGCGCGCCATGGTCAGCCTGACCCACGAACTGGGCATGACCGCCATCGGCGAATGCATCGAGGACAGTTCCATGGTCAACATCCTCAGGGATGTGGGCGTCGAATATGCCCAGGGCTTCTTCTTCGCGCCCCCCGCCTTGGATGCGGCGCGCAAGATCAAGTACTACAAGGAGCACCTCAAGGTCGCGGAGACCACCGCCGCCGAATAGCCCTGCCCCCCGGACATTCCCGCAATGCCGCCATGGGACTGGACCCCGTCCGGTGATCTGGTATTTTTCCCTACAGGCCGCGCCTGCGGCGATGTAGTGGGGGCTTTCCGACATGCATGATCCGCTGAACGCATTCGCTCTGGGTGGCGACGTCTATCTGAACGGTGCCGAGACCGGGCCGCTGGCCGGCCTCACCTTCGCCGCCAAGGACGTCTTCGACGTCGCGGGCTATGTCACCGGGGCGGGCAATCCCGACTGGCGCCGCTTGGCCGAGCCGGCCAGGCACACCGCCTGGGCGGTGAGCGCCCTGCTGGAATCGGGCGCCCGTCTGGTGGGCAAGACCCACACCGACGAGCTGACGCGCGGCATCTTCGGCGACAATTCCCATTACGGCACCCCCGACAATCCCCGCGCCCCCGGCCATGTGCCCGGCGGCTCCTCCAGCGGTTCGGCCGCCGCCGTTGCCGGCGGGCTTTGCTCCATGGCGCTGGGCACCGACACCGCCGGGTCGACCCGCGTGCCGGCGTCGTTCTGCGGCGTGTTCGGCCTGCGCCCGACGCTGGGCGTCATTCCCATGGACGGCGTGCTGTCCCAGTCCAACACCTTCGACACCGTCGGCCTGCTGGCCGACGATCCGGACATTCTCAGCCGTATGGGCGAAGCGCTGCTGCGCAAGAAGATCAAGGACGTCCGCCCAGCCCAGGCCGTGGTGCTGGAAGACGCCATGGAGGCCTCGGACCCTGCCGTCGCCGCCGCCATCGAGGCGGCCCTGCCGCGCATCGCCGAAGCGGTCGCCCCCATCGTGCGCGGCCGCAAGCTCTCGCCCGTGCCGCTGGCCGACTGGGTCGAGCACCAGAACGCCATCCAGGGCCGCGAGGCCTGGGAAACCTTCGGCGAGTGGATCAACAATTCCAATCCCCGCTTCGGCTTCGAGGTGGCGGACAACTTCCTGCGCGGCTCCAAGGTGTCGCAGCGGACGCTTTCCGCGGCCCGCGGCTTCCGCCTGCGGGCCAAGCGCTGGGTGCAGGAGGCGCTGGAAGGCAATGCCGTGCTGGTGCTGCCCACCACGCCCGTCACCGCGCCGCCCGTCCACTCGCCCCGCTCGGTGATGTGGGAGATCCGGCACCGCATCGTCAGCCTGACCACCATCGCCGGCATGGCCGGCTGCCCGCAGATCAGCCTGCCGCTGTGCAAGGCCGGCGGCCTGCCGGTGGGCCTGTCCCTGATCGGCCCGCGCGGCTCGGACGCCCTGCTGCTGGCGGCGGCCAAGCGGATCGGCAAGGCCTAGGATTATTTCGGGGGCGTTTGCCCCCGATCCCCCATCGGGAGGCATGGCCTCCCGAGCCCTCTTCTTATTTGAAAATCAAAAGGGGGGCCGGGGCATCGCCCCGGATGGGTTTGGGCGATAGCCCAATAGCTCCCTAAAACCCCCGGATCCACCGGGGCCGTACGCCGGCGCCCTCGTCCAGGGCGGCGTCGATGCGGGCCAGCAGCTTGTCCTTGTCCCGGGGCAGATTGCCGGCCAGGGCCAGGGCGTTGCTGGCGTGGTTGGAGCGGAAGATCACCGGGGCCGGCGGGGCGAGGCGCTCGAGCAGACGGCGCAGTTCCACCAGCACGCCGCGATCGTCCTGCCACTGGAACTCCTCGCCGAAGCGCTCGAAGAAGCGGGGTGCCACATTGGTTTCCAGCCCCAGTTGCAGGGTGGAGAGATAGACCGGCGGCGCCCGGTTGACCAGATCGGCGGTCTCGTCCATATGCGCTTCCCAGCCGGTCTTGCCGCCCAGGCCCAGGATCACCGTGGCCGAAACCTTGAGGCCGCACTCCCGCGCCTTGGCCAGCGCCGCCTCCATCTGCTTCGCCGAGCCCTTGGCGATGCGCTTCAACAGCGCGTCCGAGCCGGTTTCGATGCCGAGATAGACCAGCCCCAGCCGCTTGGACTTCAACAGCGCGATGTCTTCTGGACTCTTGCCCAGGATGTCGAACGGGGTTGCGTAGGCGGAGATGCGCTGCAAGGCCGGAAAGCGCAGCGCCAGATGGTCGCAGATGGCGGCCAGGGTCGCGGTGGGCAGGCAATAGGCGTCGCCGTCGGCCAGGAACACCCGATGCGCGTCGGGCCAGTCGCGCGCCGCCTCGTCGATGTCGGCGAAGACCTCGTCCAGGCTTCGCGCCCGGTAGGTCTTGGTCTTGTACATGGAGCAGAAGCTGCACTGGTTGTAGCGGCAGCCCAGCGTCGCCTGGATGATCAGGTTGTCGCCTTCCGACGGCGGACGCCACAGGGGAAAATCGTACTCAAGCACGGCCATTCTCCGCCCGCTTTTCCCGCAGGGTGACGAATTCCTCGGCCGCCGTGGGGTGAATGCCCACCGTGGAATCGAACTGGGCCTTGGTGGCGCCGCATTTCAGCGCCACGGCAAAGCCCTGGACGATTTCCGGGGAATCGGCCCCCACCATGTGCAGGCCCAGCACCCGGTCGGTGGCGCGGTCGACCACCAGCTTCATCATGGTGCGTTCGTCGCGGCCGGCCAGGATGTTGCGCATGGGCTTGAAGCGGGTGAGATAGACGTCGACGGCGCCATAGCGCCTGGCCGCTTCCGCCTCGGTCAGCCCCACCGTGCCCACCGGTGGCAGGGAGAACACCGCCGACGGGATGTTGTCGTAATCCATGGCCGTGCTCTGGCCGAGAAAGGCGGTGCGCACGAAGGCCATGGCCTCATTGATGGCCACGGGGGTGAGATTGACCCGGTCGGTGACGTCACCCACCGCCCAGATGTTGCGCACCGAGGTGCGCGACAGGCGGTCCACCATGACGGCGCCCTTGGCGTTCAGCACCACCCCGGCCTGTTCCAGGCCCAGGCCCTCGGTATTGGGCACCCTTCCGGTGGCGTACATGACCAGATCGGCCTCGACGGTCTGGCCGTCCGACAGTTCGACCCCATAGCCGTGGCCGCGCCGCGCGATGCTCCGCACCTGGGTGGTGGTGCGCAAGGTCACGCCCTTGGTCGCCATCTCCTCGGCCAGGGTGGCGCGGATGTCGGCGTCGAAGCCGCGCAGCAGGGTGTCGCCGCGCAGCACCAATGTGACGGCACTGCCCAGGGCGTTGAAGATGCCGGCGAATTCCACCGCGATATAGCCGCCGCCGACGATCACCACCCGCTCCGGCAACTGCATCAGGTCCAGCGCCTCGTTGGAGGTCACCGCGTGCTCGATGCCCGGCACCTGGGGAAGCGCCGGGCGCCCCCCGGTGGCCACCAGGATGGTTTCGGCGGTATAGACCTTGAGCCCCACCTGCACGGTATGGGCGTCGAGCAGATGGCCCCTGCCCTCCACCACCGTGACGCCCGATTCCTTCAAAAGGCGCATGTAGACGCCTTCCAGGCGCTGCAATTCCTCGTTCTTGGCGGAAACCAGCCGCGCCCAGTCGAAATCGGCGCCGTCCAGGCTCCAGCCGAAGCCCAGCGAATCGGTCAGGTCCTCGGCGAACTTGGCGCCCATGACCAGCAGCTTCTTGGGCACGCAGCCGCGCATGACGCAGGTGCCGCCCACCCGGCTGCTTTCCACCACCGCCACCTTGCGCCCAGCCTGCGCCGCCATGCGGCAGGCCCGCACGCCACCGGAACCGGCGCCCAAGGCGATCAAATCGAAATCATAGGCGGCCATGGAACGTCCCCGGTTGCTGCGCTGCGGTCGTTGCATTCAACTTGGCATGCCCGGACCGGCGTGCCAAGGTATCAGAGGATTAGTTGACCAGGACAACAATGTCGGACCGTTCAGAGCACCCCCTCGTCGCCCGCCTGCCGTTCCATTACGGCTGGGCCATAGTCGCCGCCGGCTGTCTCGGGCTGTTCGCCTGCCTCGGCATGGGTCGCTTCGCGCTGGGCATGCTGCTGCCCTCCATGGGGGCGTCGCTGGACCTGTCGCGCTCCGAGATGGGCGCCATCTCGACCGCCAATTTCATCGGCTACCTGTCGGCCGTCACCCTGGGCGGGCGCATGGTGGCGCTTTTGGGCGCGCGGCGCACCGTGGCGGCCGGGCTGGTGCTGGTGGCGGCGTCCATGATGGCGGTGTCCTACGCCCGGGGCTTCTATCAGGTCATGATTCTTTATGCCCTGACCGGCTTCGGCAGCGGCGGCAGCAATGTCCCCATCATGGGTCTGATCGCCCACTGGTTCGGCCGCCGGGTCAGGGGCCGCGCCGCCGGTTTCGCGGTGATCGGATCGGGCTTCGCCATCATGGTGGCCGGCGCCCTGGTCCCCGCCATCAATGCCGCCCAGGGCGCCGAGGGCTGGCGCCTGTCCTGGCTGGTCATCGGCCTGATCGTGCTGGGGGCGGCCCTGGTGGACTGGCTGGTGATCCGCAACCACCCCTCGGAACTGGGCCTGGGGCCGGTGACGGGAGAAGCCCAGGCCAAGACGGAAGAGGTCGCCCCGCTGTGCGCGGCGGCCGCGCCGCCCGGCGCCAAGCGCCGCATCCTGGCCCATCTGGGTCTGGTCTACGCCGCCTTCGGTTTCAGCTACGTCATCTACGCCACCTTCATCGTCACCGCCCTGGTGCGCGAGCGCGGCTTTCCCGAATCCACCGCCGGGATTTTCTGGTCGTGGATCGGCCTGCTGTCTTTGGCCTCGGGGCCGGTGTTCGGCAGCCTTTCGGACCGCCTGGGCCGCCGGGCCGGGCTGATGATCGTGTTCGGCTTCCAGGCCTGCGCCTACGCCCTGGTGGCGGCGCCGCTGCCCGAGCCCTTCCTCTACGCCTCGATCCTGCTCTACGGGCTGGCGCTGTGGGCGGTGCCGTCCATCATGGCGGCGGCGGTGGGCGACTATCTCGGCCCGGAACAGGCGGCCGCCTCGTTCGGCACCATCACCATGGTCTTCGCCATGGGCCAGATCGTCGGCCCGGCCATCGCCGGCTGGATGGCCGATGCCTGGGGCGGTTTTTCCGGCGCCTTCGTCATGGCGGCGGCGGTGGCGGGGCTGGGCCTGGCCGGTTCGGCCTTCCTGCCCAGCCCCAGGAAGATGTGATTACGCCTCGTCCTGCCACCTTCGGGCGATGATGCCGGCGGCGATCAGCTGGATCAGGTGATAGAGGATGGTGGGCGCGATGATCAGCCCCAGGACGGGCGAGGCGCCGAACATGATCTTGGCCATGGGCACGCCGGTGGCCAGGGATTTCTTGGTGCCGCAGAACACCCCGGCGATAGCGTCCTCGCGATTGAAGCCCATTGCCCGGCAGGCCAGGCGCAGCGACAGGAAGACCAAGACGAACAGGGCCAGCGACCCGCCCAGGGCCTGGACGACGAAGCCGCCGCCCTGCCCGTCCCACACCCCTTCCGCCACGGAATCCGAGAAGGAGTTGAAGACGATCAGCAGAATGGTCAGGCGGTCGAGGGATTTCAGCCATTTCATGTTGCGCTCGATCCAGCCCCGCAGCCAGGGCCGCAGCACCTGCCCCAACACGATGGGCAGCAGCACCAGCAGGACGATCTTGACCAGCACCCGGCCCAGATCCAGCGAGGCGCCGCCCGCAGAAAGGTACCAGTTGACCCACAGCGGCGTCAGGATCACGCCCAGCAGGCTGGACAGGGTGGCGTTGAAGATGGCGCCCGCCACGTTGCCCCGCGCGATGGAGGTCATGGCCACCGACGACGAAATGGCGGAGGGCAGGGCGGCAAGAAAGAAGAAGCCCAGCATCAGTTCGGGCGCGATCCGCCCGCCCAGGGCCAGGGCCGCCCCCCAGGCCAGGGCGGGAAACAGCAGGAAGGTCGAGGTCTGGACCACCAGATGCAGGCGCCAGTTGACCAGGCCGGCCTTCATGCGCTCGGGCGGCAGTGTCAGGCCGTAAAGCAGGAAGACCAGCGCCACGCCGTAGACGGTGATGGCATCCATGTGCAGGTGCCCGCCGCTTTTGCCGAAATCGGGCAGCACCCAGGCCAGGGCGACCATGGACATCAGCCCCAGCAGGAAGCCGTCGATACCGATGCGGGCGAGAAGCTTGAACACACCTGACCTCGAACTGCCGGACCCTTGGCCGGAACACTACCCCAACCGCCCCCCCCAATGTCATCGACTTTCAGCCCCCGCTCTGGCATGAGGGAGCCATGCGCGGACTGCTCCTGACCCTCATGGCCGCCTTGGCCCTGACCATTCCCCCGGCCCGGGCCGAAACCCTGGAAGGCAACCGCATCTTCGTGGAATTCGCCTATGATCCCAGCACGCCGGAGATGGAGGCCGCCGAGAAATGGGCGCGGCCCCACTTCGCCAAGGCCAAGGCGGCCGGACGGCCCATCCGCGTCAGCGTCGGCCGCTCGCGCGGGACCACCCTGATCAGCCTGGAATCGGTGGCCATCTGCGACCGGGTCAAGGCCTGCCCGCTGCTGGTGTTCCGCGACCTGACGGCGCGGCCCATTCTGGAGACCACGTCGTTCCAGAACGTGCTGATCGAATATCGGGAACAGGAGATCTTCCTGGTCGTCCGCCTGTGGGAGGATGTCTCCGAATGCCGGATCACCGGCATGGGCCGGGCGAAGTGCAGGAAGGTTCCGAAGAAAAGCGGCTAGTTGGAGCACGATCCTGGATCGTGCCCGGCCGCCATTGCGGCGGCGGCCAAGCTCGCGGAGGCGAGCGCCCGGCGAGGGGCAAGCAAAGAGCGCGTCAGCGGCGCTTGTCGAACACCACCACCTCGCCCTCACGCCCCATGTTCAGCATGATGCGCGCCCGCTCTTCCAGCATGTCGGGGTCAAGGTGGTCGGGACGCAGAAGCTGCACCCGGTGCTCCATCTCGGTGCGTTCGGACGCCACCCGGGACAGGTGCATCTCGGCCTCGAGAATCTCTGCCTGCAGCCGGAAATAGGCCAGCACTCCGCGATCACCTTCAACGGTGTGGTAGGTGAAATACGCCACGGCGCCAAGCCCGATCATCGGTCCGACGACGCGACGACAACGGCTGAGAAGTTCCTGTAACATGAAGGGGATGGAATCACAGGCTGATTCATTGCGTCAACACATGCATTCATACCACATTCACTTTTCCCTCGGGCGAGTCACTGGTGTTGCATAAATGACTCACTCCTTCCAAGGTTATGTGGCGGCACTCACACTCGCCCGGCTTTTCCCTCCACCACAAGGACCCGCCCCATGACCGCGCCCCTGTCGCACCTTCGCGTTCTCGACCTCAGCCGGGTGCTGGCCGGGCCGTGGGCGGGACAATTGCTGGCCGACATGGGGGCCGAGGTGATCAAGGTGGAACGCCCCGGCGAAGGCGACGACACCAGGGGCTGGGGGCCGCCCTTCCTCAAGGACGCCGATGGCCAGGACACCGGCGAGGCCGCCTATTTCCTGTCGGCCAACCGGGGCAAGCACTCGGTGACCATCGACTTCACTCGGGCCCAGGGCCAGGACCTGGTGCGCCGCCTCGCCGCCAAGGCGGACGTGGTGCTGGAGAACTTCAAGGTGGGCGGACTGGCCAAGTACGGCCTGGACTACGCCTCCCTGAAGGCGGTGAAGCCCGATCTGGTCTATTGCTCCATCACCGGTTTCGGCCAGGACGGACCTTATGCCCAACGGGCGGGCTACGACTTCCTGATCCAGGGCATGGGCGGGCTGATGAGCCTGACCGGCGAGCCCGGCGGCCAGCCCATGAAGGTGGGCGTGGCGCTGACCGACATCTTCACCGGCATGTATGCCGGCTTCGCCGTGCTCGCCGCCCTGGCCCGGCGCGACCGCACCGGCGAAGGCAGCCATATCGACCTGGCGCTGCTCGACGTGCAGGTGGCGGTGCTGGCCAACCAGGCCTCCAACTATCTGGTGGGCGGCGTCACGCCCAGGCGCCTGGGCAACGCGCATCCCAACATCGTGCCCTACCAGGCCTTCGCCACCAAGGACGGCCACATCATCCTGGCGGTGGGCAATGACGGCCAGTTCCGCCGGTTCTGCGACAGCGCCGGACGACCCGACCTGGGCACCGATCCCCGCTACGCCACCAATGCCGAGCGGGTGAGGAACCGCGCCGAACTGGTGCCGCTGCTGGAAAGCCTGCTGGCGGCGCGTCCCTCGGCCGAGTGGATCAAGGACCTGGAGGAGGCCGGCGTGCCCTGCGGCCCCATCAACGATCTGGCCGGGGTGTTCGCCGACCCCCAGGTCATCCATCGCGGCATGAAGACCCGCGTCGAGCACCCGCTGGCCGGCGGCGTCGATCTGGTGGCCAATCCCATCCGCTTCGACGGTGCCCAGGCGGTCTCGGACCGCGCCCCCCCGCCGCTGGGGGGCGACACCGCCCCGGTTCTGGCCGGCTGGCTCGGCCTGGACGAAGAGGAGATGGCCGCACTCGAAGCATCCGGGGTGATCTGACCGCCCTTACACCATTTCGGATTCCCACATGTGGACCTAGCCGATGGTATGTGCTCTTATTTGTTTTAGAATTTGCCGAGAAAGAGCTCTTCCATGGGTGAGCAGCGTCAATATTTAAGGGACGCCACCGGAGCGGCCAATCCGCCGGACAGCCCCGACGCCGGCCCCGGACCATCGCCGCGCCCGCCCCTGTCGGAATTCGAGCGAGCCCAGATCCGGAGAATCGCCGAGCAAGGCGCCGCGCTGGCCGCCGCCATCGTCCAATGGCATCGGGATCAGAGCCGCGCCCACTCCCAGTCCATCGAGGGGCGGATATCCCACGGCCTGGCCGTTGCGGCGCTGGGCGCCCTGATCATGCAGATTCTCGCCTGGGTGCGTCTGGTCGAGCCGGCCGACATTCCCCCGGCCACACTGCGCAGCGCCCGCGACGTCATCTTCGGCGCCGACCCCGAAGCCGAGCCGACGGCCCTGGACACCCAGGCCCGCGCCCTGCTGATTCACGCCCTGGACGTCAAGGCGAAGGCCCGCCTCGTTTCACGTCACTGGTGATTGCCGGTAAAGCCGCTAGCAGTTCGACCCGAGATCGCAAGGGGCCTTCTGCCCCAGCGACACCACCAGCAGCCGCCCCTCGCACCGCTTGATGCGCTCGCGCACGGCTTCCAGGCGCCGAGCCGCGTCGGCACGCTGCGCGTCGTCGCCGGCTTGCGCCAGTTCACGGGTCACGTCCGCCAGCAGGCCATAGGCCCGCTCCAGTTCGCCGCACAAGGGGCCATATCCAGGATCGCCCATCCCACCCTCTTGATAATCATCAAGCTGCATACTTATCGCAAGGACCGAACGGTATATGCAATGCCTCAAAGGAATAATGAATACCAAATTATCACATGCGGAAAGTTACTTTTCACTCGCCCGCCCAGCCCGCTTTCTTGACGCATTCCATACTTCACCCGAGACCGCCAGCCCGCCTGGATTAGGGTCCCGCCCCTACCCCACCGCCCCCACCCTTTGGAGTTGGCACGGTGTTTGCGGTGACTGCATCGCACAACCGAGAACAAGAAGATTCGGGAGGCATCAGGGAGGCAGGACGGCCGGGGCATGACCCCCGGACCCGCATGGCTCCGCGATCTTGCCCCCGGACTTCCGCAGCCCGACGCGCCAGCCAAGGTGGGGGACAATGTACGACGACACCGAAATTTCCCGCGAGATCGCGAACCGGTTCAACCTGGAACGCCGCGACTTCCTGAAGTTCTGCGCCGCCATGGCCGCGACCATGGGCCTGCCCAAGGGGGCCGACGCGCAGATCGCCCAGGCCATCACCGCCAAGGAACGCCCCAGCGTGATCTGGCTGCATTTCCAGGAATGCACCGGCTGCACCGAGTCCATGCTCCGCGCCGAGCATCCGACCATCGAGAAGCTGATCCTCGAGATCATCTCGCTCGACTACCACGAGACGCTGTTCGCCGCCGCCGGCCATCAGGTGGAGGCCGCCCGCGAAGCCGCCATGAAGAAGAACTGGGGCAAGTACGTCCTGGTCGTCGAAGGCGCCATTCCGGTCAAGGACGGCGGCATCTACTGCAAGGTGGGCGGCAAGACCGCGCTGCAGCTGACCAAGGAATGCGCCGAGGGCGCGGCGGCCGTGATCGCCATCGGCTCCTGCGCCTCGTGGGGCGGCATGCCGTCCACGCCGCCGAACCCCACGGGCTCGACCGGTGTGCCGGAAATCCTGGCCGGCAAGCCGGTGGTGACCATCCCCGGCTGTCCGCCCAATCCCTACAACTTCCTGTCCACCGTCGTGCACTTCCTGACCTTCGGCACCCTGCCGGCGGTTGACGACAAGGGCCGGCCCAAGTTCGCCTATTCCCGCCTCATCCACGAGAATTGCGAGCGCCGCGCCCATTTCGACGCCGGCCGCTTCGCGCTGGAATTCGGCGACGAGGGCCACCGCAAGGGGTATTGCCTCTACAAGCTGGGCTGCAAGGGTCCCGAGACCTACGCCAACTGCCCGGCCATCCTGTTCAACGACGTGGGCTCCGGCTCGTGGCCGGTGGGCACCGGGCATCCCTGCATCGGCTGTACCGAAAAGGGCATCGGGTTCCACAAGCCCATCCACGCCCTGGCCGAGTTGCAGAACCAGCGTCCGCCCGTGGGCTATCCCCGCGTGGTCGAGGAGCAGGGCACCGGAGCCTCCATCGGCGCGCTGGCCACGGTGGCCGCGGTCGGCGGCCTGGCCATCGGCGCCGGCGCCAAGCTGGTGGGCAATCTGGGCAAGAACGAAGACGGCCAGGATTCCGGAAAGCAGGGGTAATCCGCCATGACCATCACCAGACGCAAATTCCTGGGGGGGACGGCGGGAGGTGCTGCGGCGGTCGCGGCCTGCTCCGCGCTCGCGCCGTCTCCCGCCGAAGCGCGGGAAAGCCATAAGGTTCCCGAGAACGCCGTCGGCCTGCTGTTCGACGGGACGCTGTGCATCGGCTGCAAGGCCTGCATGTCGGCCTGCAAGGAGGCCAACAACCTGCCGCTGGAAGACACTATCGGCGAAAAGCTGTGGGACACCCCGCTGGAACTGTCGGGCAAGACCTACAACGTCATCAAGGTCTACCAGTCGGGCACCATGGAGAACAAGGACAAGGCCGAGAACGGCTTTGCCCACGTCAAGCGCTCGTGCCTGCACTGCGCCGACCCCTCCTGCGTGTCGGCCTGTCCGGTTTCGGCCATGCAGAAGCGGCCCACCGACGGTGTCGTCACCTACAACAAGGACGCCTGCATCGGCTGCCGCTACTGCGTCGCCGCCTGCCCCTTCGGCGTGCCCCAGTTCCAGTACGACACGCCCAAGCCGGAAATCGCCAAGTGCCAGCTGTGCCGGCACCGCATGGAGCAGGGCAAGTACGCCGCCTGCGCCGAGGTCTGCCCCACGGGCGCGACCATCTTCGGCTCGTACAAGGCGTTGTCCGAGGAAATCGACCGCCGCCGGGCCATGAAGCCGGGCGAGCCCAACAACTTCCCCCGCCGCACCCCCGATTCGGGCGACATGCACGAAAAGGCGGCGCCCGAATACGTGGATTACGTCTACGGCCAGAAGGACGCCGGCGGCACCCAGGTGCGCTACCTGTCCGGGGTTGCCTTCGACAAGCTGGCCCTGCCCATGGGTCTGCCGGAACGGGCCTACGCCGCCGATTCCGAGACCATGCAGCACACCCTCTATGGCGGGATGATCCTGCCGGTGGTGGCGCTGGCCGGTCTGGTCACCGCCGCCTGGCGGGGTTCCAAGGACCACCACGACGACGATGAGTTCGACATGTTCGACCATCCGGAAGGGGGGCACAAGTAATGGTCAACCATCCCATTCCCAGCCAGGTGGCCAGCCGGCTGAAGAAGGCCAAGCACTCGCCCGCCGCCATCGGCGGACCGCTGGTCACCCCCTTCACCATCGTGCTGGCGGTGCTGATCGGCATCGCCCTGTTCTTCCTGGCCCAGCGTTTCATCTACGGCCTGGGCGCCGTCACCAACATCAACAACGGCTACCCCTGGGGTATCTGGGTGGTGTGGGACGTGGTCATCGCCACCGGCTTCGCCTGCGGCGGCTACGCCATGGCCCTGGTGTGCTACGTCATGAACCGGGGCGAGTACCATCCCCTGGTCCGTCCGGCGCTGACCGCCTCGCTGTTCGGCTATTCCCTGGGCGGCCTTTCGGTGCTGATCGACCTCGGCCGCTACTGGAACTTCTGGCACATCCTGTGGCCGGGCTATGCCCAGCCGGGTTCGGTGATGTTCGAGGTGGCCGCCTGCATCAGCCTTTACATCGTCGTGCTGTGGATCGAGTTCTCGCCGGCCTTCCTCGAGCATCTGGGCCTCAAGGACCTGAAGCTCAAGCTGAACAAGGTGATGTTCTTCTTCATCGGCCTGGGCGTGCTGCTGCCCACCATGCACCAATCCTCGCTGGGATCGCTGCTGGTGGTGTTCGGCGCCCAGATCCATCCGCTGTGGCAGACTCCGCTGCTGCCGCTGCTGTTCCTGCTGACCGCCGTGTGCATGGGCTTCGCCATCGTCATCGTCGAAGCGACGGTGGCCGCCGTGGGCTTCAAGCGCGACATCCATGGCGAGCTGCCCATGCTTTCCAAGATCGGCAAGATCATCATGGGCATCCTGGTGGCCTACCTGGTCATCCGCCTGGGCGACCTGATGGTGCGCGGCGCCATCACCAAGGTGTTCACCTCGGGCGCCAAGAGCGTGATGTTCCTGATCGAGATGGCGGTGTTCGTCTATCCGATCGTGGTGCTGTCCTCGCCGGCCAACCGCAAGCGGCTGTCCAAGCTGCTGGCCGCGGCCTTGAGCATGCTGACCGGCGCGGTGCTGTACCGTATCGACGCCTTCCTGGTGGCCTACGACACCGGCCCCGGCTGGCACTATTTCCCCAGCGTGCCCGAGATGATGGTCACCATCGGCGTGATCGCCATCGAAGTGCTCGCCTACATCATTTTCGTCCGGAAATTCCCCATTCTTCCCGGCCACTCGACCCCTGCGGCCGCCGAGTAAGGAGACCTGAGCAGTGTCCAAGAGAATCACCATCGATCCCATCACCCGGATTGAAGGCCATCTGCGCATCGACGTCGAGGTCGACGGCGGCAAGGTCACCAAGGCTTGGTCGTCGGGCCAGATGTGGCGCGGCGTCGAGCTGATCCTGCTGGGCCGCGACCCGCGCGACGCCTGGGCCATCACCCAGCGCATCTGCGGCGTGTGCACCACCGTTCACGCCATGACCTCGGTCCGCGCGGTCGAGAACGCCCTCAATCTGGAAGTGCCGGTGAACGCCCAGTTCATCCGCAACATGATCATCTCGGCCCACGCCATCCATGATCACATCGTGCACTTCTACCACCTGTCGGCGCTCGACTGGGTGGACGTGGTCTCGGCGCTGAAGGCCGATCCGCTGAAGACCGCCCAGCTGGCGGAAAGCCTGTCGGACTGGCCCTTGAACAACAAGCACGTCATGGTCCAGACGCTGGAGAAGCTGAAGAGCTTCGTGGGCTCGGGCCAGCTGGGTCCGTTCACCAACGGCTATTGGGGCCATCCGGCCATGAAGCTGTCGCCGGAAGTGAACCTGCTGGCGGTGGCCCACTATCTCCAGGCCCTGGACGCCCAGCGTCACGCCAACAAGATCGTCACCCTGCTGGGCTCCAAGTCGCCCCACATCCAGAACGTGGCGGTGGGCGGCGTCTCCAACCCCATCGCCACCGACAGCCAGTCGGTGCTGACCGTCGAGCGCCTCTTGAAGCTCAAGATGCACATGGACGCGCTGGGTGACTTCATCCGCAAGGTCTATCTGGTGGACATCGCCGCCATCGGCGCCTTCTACGCCGACTGGACCAAGTACGGCGCCGGCGTCACCAACTACCTGTCGTGCCCCGACTTCCCCATGGATACCAAGGGCACCCAGTTCCTGGTTCCCGGCGGCTACATCCCCAACGCCGATCTGGCCCAGTACAAGCCCATCACCGCCTTCGGCGACGCTTACCTGCGCGACGGCGTCGAGGAAGGGGTCAAGCACGCCTGGTACGAATACTCCAAGCCCGGCCCGCTGCACCCCTACAAGGGCGAGACCGTGCCCAAGTACACCGACTTCCAGGATGACGGGAAGTATTCCTGGCTGAAGGCCCCCACCTTCTACGGCAAGCGCGCCCAGGTGGGTCCGCTGGCCAGTGTGCTGGCGGGCGTCGCCGCCGGCCACCAGCCGACCATCGGCTACGCCAACAAGGTGCTGGACACCGCCTCGTCGCTGCTGGGTTCCAAGATCCCGCTGGCGGCGCTGCACTCCACCATCGGCCGTCACGCCGCCCGCGCCGTGCGCTGCGGCGTGATGCAGGAGGTCATGGTGCAGAACTGGCAGGCCCTGCTCGACAATATCGGCAAGGGCGACACCAAGACCTTCAACAAGCCCACCTTCCCCAAGGGCGAGGTCATGGGCTATGGCTTCCACGAGGCGCCACGCGGCCTTTTGTCCCACTGGACGGTGATCCGCGACGGCAAGATCGCCAACTACCAGTGCGTGGTGCCCTCCACCTGGAACGCCGGCCCGCGCGACGACAGCGACGCCATCGGCCCCTACGAGGCCTCGCTGATGGACAACCCCATCGCCGACGCCGAGTTGCCGCTGGAGGTGCTGCGCACCGTCCACTCCTTCGACCCCTGCCTGGCCTGTGCCGTGCACGTGGTCGAGGACAACAAGGAAGTGGTGCAGGTCAAGGCTCTGTAAGTGTAGAATCCCCCTCCCACCACCCGGTGGGAGGGGATCTTTTTGTCTCGAGGAAGCCCATGCGCATCGTTGTTCTCGGCGTCGGCAACATCCTGCTCTCCGATGAAGGAATCGGCGTCCACGCCGTAAACAGGCTGGTGGAGCTCTACGATCTGCCCGAGGAGGTGGAGGTCATCGACGGCGGCACATCGGGCATGGATTGCCTGGACCAGGTGTCGGAAGCCGACTACCTGATCATCGCCGACTGCATGCGCTCGAAGAAGGAGCCGGGCACCATCACGCGGCTGACCGGCGACCAGATTCCCGCCTTCTTCAAGACCCGCATCTCGCCCCATCAGGTCGGCCTGTCCGACATGCTGGGCGCGCTGAATTTCCACGACATGATGCCCAAGAACATCGTGCTGTTCGGGGTCGAGCCCCTGTCCTTCGACCTGTCCATGGAGCCCACCCCCACCGTGGGCGCCCGCCTGCCCGAGCTGGTGGAGCTGCTGGCCGGCGAACTGGCCGAAATCGGCATCGCGGTGACCAAGAAGGCGGCTTGAGACCATGTGCATGGCCGTGCCTTCGCGCATCACCGCCATCGACAACGGAATCGCCACGGTCGAGGCCTTCGGGGCGCTGCGCACCACCAGCCTGATGCTGCTGGACGAAGAGGTGGCGGTGGGCGACTACGTCCTGCTCGGCCCCGGCGGCAGCTTTGCGGCGGAAAAGGTCGATCCCGAGACGGCCGCCGAGGCGCTGGCCTATCTCACCGAGGTTCTGGCCACCGGGCAGGCCTGATGCTGCCGGTGGAGTCCAGCCTCGCCATCACGCTCCATCTGGAGGGGGACCGCGTCGGGCGGGTGGAGATCGTCTCCAGCCGCCTGGTCAAGGCGTCCGACATGCTGAACGGCCGCCCGCCGGCCCAGGTCCTGGCCCTGCTGCCCACCCTCTATTCCCTGTGCGGCACCGCCCAAGGCCTCGCCGGCCTGGAGGCGGTGGAGAACGCCGCCGGCATCACGGTCCCGGATGCCCAGCGGACGGCGCGGCGTGTCCTGTGTCTGGTGGAGGTGGTGGCCGAGCACGCCGCTTGCGCCTTGCGCGACTGGCCCGCCCTGATCGGCGAGGCGCAAGACCTCGACGGCCTCAAGCCGCTGCGCCCGCTGATCATGGCGGCGCGCAAGGCGCTCTATCCCGCCGGTGACTGGACCGTGCCGGGCGGCGGCCGGCTGGCCCCCGATCAGAGCGCCCTGGGCGATGTCCTGGGCGGCCTGGGCGAGGCCGTGGCCCGAGCCGATGACGTGGCCGACCGCCTGATCAGCCGCATCGAGGACGACAATCTCGAAGGCTTCGGCGCCGTCCCCCCCTGCCTGATGCCCCCAGGCGGGCCACCTGATCTGGACGACAGGCTCAAGGCCGACGATGGCGGCTCCTACCGCGCCCGTCCGGACTGCAAGGGTGCCGTGTTCGAGACCGGGCCTTTGGCCCGCCAGTCCGGCCGCCCCCTGATGGCGCTGCTGATGGGCCAGTACGGCACCGGCCTGATGCCCCGCTTCTCCGCCCGGATGATGGAGATGGCGTCGGCGTTGCGGGAAGTGGAAGATTTGGTGCAGGATTTAAGCGGTCATTCCGGCGGCCTGCCCATGGAGCGTACGGACGGCGCCGGATTGGGAATGGTCGAGGCGGCACGCGGCCTTCTGGCCCACCGGGTGGAATTGCGGGAGGGGTTGTTGAGCGCGTACCGGATTGCAGCTCCCACCGAGTGGAACTTCCACCCCGACGGTCCCCTGGCCCGGGGATTGGCCGGCGCGTCCGGCCCCGATCTGGCGGGACGGGCCGCCCTGCTGGCCGCCAGCCTGGACCCTTGCGTTCCCTTCCGCGTCGAGGTCAGGCCCCATGCATGAGATGAGTCTGACCGAGGGCGTGGTGCGCATCCTGGAGGATCAGGCGGCAAGCCACGGCTTCACCCGGGTCAAGACGGTGTGGCTGGAGATCGGCGAATTGTCCACCGTGGTGCCGGAAAGCATGGAATTCTGCTTCGACGCGGTGGCGCGGGGCAATCCGCTGACCGCCGAGACCAAGCTGGAGATCATCCGCGTCCCCGGCACCGCCTGGTGCATGGATTGCTCGAAATCGGTCCACGTCACCTCGCGGGTGGACCTCTGCCCCGATTGCGGCGGCGCCAAGCTGGCGGTGACCTCGGGCGAGGAGATGCGGATCAAGGAAATGGAGGTGGAGTGATGTGCACGGTTTGCGGCTGCGGAGACGCCAAGGTGGACGGCCACACCCATTCCCATGACCATGACCATGACCACCATCATGGCCACAGCCACGATCACAGCCATGACCACCCCCATGGCCACGACCATCATCACCACCACGACCACGATTCCGACAAGGATATCCACTACGGCCGGGGAATCGCCGGGGTGCACGTGCCGGGCCTCAGCCAGAAGCGCATCGTCCAGATCGAAAAGGACATCCTGTCCCACAACGACGATTTCGCGGGGCGCAACCGCGTCTGGCTGGCCGAGCACGGCGTCTTCGCGCTGAACCTCGTTTCCAGCCCCGGCTCGGGCAAGACCACGCTGCTGTGCCGCACCGCCGAGGCGCTGAAGTCCCGCTACCCCCTGGCGGTGATCGAGGGCGACCAGCAGACCAGCTTCGACGCCGACCGCATCCGCGCCACCGGCATTCCCGCCATCCAGGTCAACACCGGCAAGGGCTGCCATCTCGACGCCCACATGGTGGAAAGCGCCATCGCCAAGCTGAACGTCGCCGATGATTCGGTGCTGTTCATCGAGAATGTGGGCAATCTGGTCTGCCCCGCCGCCTTCGATCTGGGTGAGGCCTACAAGGTGGCCATCCTGTCGGTGACCGAGGGCGAGGACAAGCCCTTGAAGTACCCCGACATGTTCCACGCGGCTGCCATGATGATCCTCAACAAGACCGATCTGCTGCCCCACACCGATTTCGACGTGGAGCGCTGCATCGGCTTTGCCCGCCGGGTCAATCCCGACATTGTCGTCCTGCAGCTTTCGGCGCGGACCGGCGAGGGCTTCGACGAATGGCTGGCCTGGATCAACGAAGGCAGGAAGCGCATGGTCACCGAACGCATCCGCCGCCTGGAAGCCAAGCTGGCCGCCGCCAAGGCGAGTCTGGAGGGCAAGTGAGTTCGTCGGCCATCGCCCAGATCGTCCCCCTGCCGCGTGAAGTGCCGCCGGTGCTGGCGGTGGGCGCGTTCCTCAAGAACTCGGTCTGCCTGACCCGGGGTTCGGAAGCGCTGATCTCGGCCAATCACGGCGATCTCGGCACGCCGGAAGCCATCGCCGCCTTCGAGGAGACGGTCGAAGCGCTGGTGGCGGAATCCGGTGTGACCCCGGTGCGCGTCGCCCATGATCTACACCCCGATTTCCATTCCACCCGCTACGCCCAATCCCTGGACCTGCCGGCGGTGGCGGTACAGCACCACCACGCCCACGCCGCGGCGATAGCCGCCGAGCACGGCATCGAGGGGCCGGTGATCGGCGTGTCCTTCGACGGCTTCGGCTTAGGGCCCGGCAACCAGTCGTGGGGCGGCGAATTGCTGCTGGCCGAGGGCGCCCATTACCGCCGCCTGGGCCACCTTGCCCTGTTGCCCCAGCCGGGCGGCGACCGGGCGGCGCGCGAGCCCTGGCGCATGGCGGCGGCGGCGCTGCATCGCCTGGGGCAAGGTGCGGAAATCGCCGAGCGCTTCCGCAATATCCCCGCGAGCGCCATGCTGGGCCAGATGCTGGACAGGCGCCTCAACAGCCCGGAAACCTCGTCGGCCGGGCGGCTGTTCGACGCCGCCTGCGGCCTGTTGGGCATCCACCCCATCGCCGAGTTCGAAGGCCAGGCCCCCATGGCCTTGGAAGCCCTGGTGACCAGGCCGGAAGTGCTGCCCACCGGCTGGATCCTTCAGGACGGGGTGCTGGACCTGCTGCCGCTGCTGGCCTGCCTCGCCCATTGCACCGACCCGGTCCGGGGTGCCAACCTGTTCCACGGCACCCTGGTCGAGGCCATGGGGCTGTGGATCTGCGACGTGGCCGAGGCCGCCGGAACGCCTTATGTCGCCTTGGGGGGCGGTTGCTTCCTCAATCGCGTGCTGACCGGCGGATTGGTGGATAAGTTGACGGATGCGGGCCTGAAGCCCCTTCTGGCCGCCAAGGTATCGCCCGGCGACGCCGGCCTGTCCCTGGGGCAGGCCTGGATCGCCGCGCTGAGTTGATTGTTGTTGATGTCATCCTGAACGAAGTGAAGGATCTCGGCTTGGCCTGATGCATCAGTATCGGCACAGTCCGTCCAGACGGAGATCCCTCGGCAAGCTCGGGATGACAAAACGAGGAAAACCGTATCATGTGCCTTGCCCTGCCCTCCCTGGTCACCGAGATCCTGCCCGACGACAATGCCCGGGTGGAACTGGGCGGTGTCTCCAAGATCATCTCGCTGGCCCTGGTCTCCGACGTGAAGCCGGGCGATTACGTCATCGTCCATGTGGGCTACGCGCTGTCGGTGATCGATCCCGAGGAGGCGGCCCGCACCCTGGAACTGTTCCGCGAGATGGGCGAGGAATTGCCGGCGTGAAATACATCGACGAGTTCCGCGACGGCGAGGTGGCGCAAAGCATCGCCAAGGCCATCAAGGCCGAGGCCGATCCAGCCTCCACCTACCACATCATGGAGTTCTGCGGCGGCCACACCCACGCCATCAGCCGCTACGGCCTGGAGGACCTGCTGCCCGCCAATGTGCGCATGATCCACGGGCCGGGCTGCCCGGTCTGCGTCCTGCCCGTCGGGCGCATCGACGCCGCCATCTGGCTGGCGCGTCAGCCGGGCGTGACGCTCGTCACCTATGGCGACATGCTGCGGGTGCCGGGGTCGAAGCGCCTGTCGCTGTTGAAGGCCAAGGCCGAGGGCGCCGACGTGCGCATGGTCTATTCGACGCTGGACGCCATCAAGCTGGCGAGCGCCAATCCCGACCGCCAGGTGGTGTTCTTCGCCATCGGCTTCGAGACCACCACGCCGCCCACCGCCGTGGCCCTCAAACAGGCCCAGGCCCTGGACTTGAAGAATTTCAGCGTGTTCTGCAACCACGTACTGACGCCGTCCGCCATCACCCAGATTCTCGACAGCCCCGAGGTGCGGGAACTGGGCACGGTCAAGCTGGACGCCTTCATCGGCCCGGCCCATGTGTCCACCATCATCGGCTCGCGCCCCTACGAATACTTCGCCGAGGAATACCAGCGCCCGGTGGTGATCGCCGGTTTCGAGCCCCTGGACGTCATGCAGGCGGTGCGCATGCTGGTGCGCCAGATCAACGACGGCCGCTTCGAGGTGGAAAACGAGTTCGCCCGCGCCGTGACCCGGGACGGCAACGAGAAGGCCAAGTCCCTGGTGGCCGACATGTTCGAGCTGCGCCGCGTCTTCGAATGGCGGGGATTGGGCCAGGTGCCCTATTCGGCGCTGCGCCTGAAAGAGCCCTATGCCGCCTGGGACGCTGAGCGCCGCTGGGATGTGCCCCAGGACAACCCCGGCGACAACAAGGCCTGCGAATGCGGCGCCATCCTGAGGGGCGTGAAGAAGCCCACCGACTGCAAGCTGTTCGGCACCGTGTGCACGCCCGAGAACCCCATGGGGTCGTGCATGGTCTCGGCCGAGGGCGCCTGCGCCGCCCATTGGACCTACGGCCGCTTCCGCGACCTGGAGACGAGCGATGCCTGAAATCAGCCGCTTCCTGGGCATGATCATCGCCATGTATTACGACGACCACGCACCGCCCCATTTCCATGTCCGTTACGGCGAGCGCGAGGCGGTGATCCGCATCAATGATCTTGCCTGCATCCAGGGTAACCTGCCGCCCAAGGCCATGGGCCTCGTGATAGAATGGGCGACGGCCCATAAGAGCGAGCTGGAACAGGATTGGGCTCTGGCCCGCCAGGACATGCCGCTCAACAAGATCGCGCCTCTGGAGTAGCCATGCACAGGGATGTCGTCCAGGTCACCTCGATTGACGGTTTCAAGCTCCGTCTCCGTTTTCAGGACGGAGCCGAAGGGGAGGTCGATTGCTCGACTTTGCTCTCCTTCAAAGGCGTCTTCGCCCCCCTGAAGGACCCCGCTGAATTCGCCAAGGTGCGGATCAATCCTGAATTGGGGACCATCTGCTGGCCCAACGGCGCCGACATTTGTCCCGATATCCTCTATTCCCGCGCCACGGGCGCTCCCCTTCCCGGACAGCATTGAATGACCCTGCCCCGCCGCGCCCATCCCCGCCCGCTGGATATCGCCTCCGGCCGCGTCGACCTCACCCATGGCGGCGGCGGCCGCGCCATGGCCCAACTGGTCGAGGAGCTGTTCGTCGCCGCCTTCGACAACGAGGCGCTGAACCAGCGCAACGATCAGGCCGCCTTCGACGTGCCCGGCGGCAGGATGGTGATGACCACCGACGGCTATGTCATCAGCCCGCTGTTCTTTCCCGGCGGCGATATCGGCTCGCTCGCCGTCCACGGCACCGTCAACGACGTGGCCATGGCCGGCGCCAGGCCCCTCTCCCTGTCGGCGGGCTTCATCATCGAGGAGGGCTTTCCGCTGGCCGACCTGAAGCGCATCGTCCAATCCATGGCCAAGGCCAGCAAGGACGCGGGCGTACCGGTGGTCACCGGCGACACCAAGGTGGTGGAAAAGGGCAAGGGCGACGGCATCTTCATCACCACGGCGGGCATCGGCATCGTGCCGGCGGGGGTGGAGATTTCCGGTGACCTGGCCCGTCCCGGCGATGCCATCCTGGTATCGGGCACCATGGGCGACCACGGCGTGGCGGTGATGAGCCAGCGGGAATCCTTAGGCTTCGAGACCGAGATCCTCTCGGACTCGGCGGCATTGCATACAATGGTCGCCGAGATGGTCGCCGCCGTGCCGGGTATCCGGGTGCTGCGCGACCCCACGCGGGGCGGTCTGGCCGCCACCTTGAACGAGATCGCCAGCCAGTCGGGTGTGGGCATGCTGATCGAGGAGGCCCTGGTGCCGGTCAAGCCCCAGGTGCTGGGCGCCTGCGAGCTTCTGGGCCTCGACCCCCTTTACGTCGCCAACGAGGGCAAGCTGATCTGCATCTGCGCCGAATCCGACGCGGCCCGCCTGCTCGACATCATGCGCGCCCATCCCTTAGGGATCGACGCGGCCCGTATCGGGGCATGCCGGGAAGACTCCCACCACTTCGTCCAGATGAAGACCCGCATGGGCGGCAACCGGGTGGTGGATTGGCTGGCCGGCGAGCAGTTGCCGAGGATCTGTTGATGCGTGTTCTGCTCCTCGCCCATTCCTTCAACTCGCTGACCCAGCGCCTGTGGGTGGAACTGTCGGAACTGGGGCATGACGTCACCTGTGAATTCGACGTCAACGACGCCGTCACAATCCAGGCGGTGGAGATGGCCCGGCCCGACGTGATCGTCGCCCCCTTCCTCAAGCGCGCCATTCCCGAAGCCGTGTGGAAGAACCACCTGTGCCTGGTGGTCCATCCCGGCCCGCCCGGCGACCGGGGACCGGCGGCGCTGGACTGGGCCATCCTGGAAGGCCGCCAGGAATGGGGCGTCACCGTGCTGCAGGCCGAGGCCGGCATGGACGAAGGCCCGGTCTGGGCCAGCCGCACCTTCGCGCTGCGTCATGCCACCAAGTCCAGTCTGTATCGCAACGAAGTGGCCGATGGAGCGGTGGAGGCGGTGCTCGACGCGCTCGCCCGCCTCGCCGACGGACCGGTCGGTCGCCCGGCCCTGGCCCCCTTCAAGCCGGCGGTCAAGCAGGCCGATCGCGCCATCGACTGGAGCCGGGACGACACCGCCACCGTGGTCGCCAAGATCCGCTCCGCCGACGGCACGCCGGGCCTGCTGGATTCCATCCTCGACCGGTCGGTCTACCTGTATGACGCCCATGCCGCATCCGGCCTATCGGGTAAGCCGGGCGAACTGGTCGCCCGCTCAGGATCAGCGGTGGCGCGGGCCACCACCGACGGCGCGGTGTGGATCGGCCATCTGCGGGCCAGGCAAGAGCATGCGCTTAAGCTGCCGGCGCTGGACGTGCTGGGACCCCTGGACCACCTGCCGGAAGAGCCCGGCTATCACGACATCTGGTACGACGAGCGCCACGGGGTGGGATACCTGCACTTCCCCTTCGTCAACGGCGCCATGAGCACCGATCAGTGCCGCCGTCTCCGCGATGCCTTCATTAAGGCGACGGAGCGCCCGACAAAGGTGATCGTGCTGATGGGCGGCCCCGATTTCTGGTCCAACGGCATCCATCTGTGCACCATCGAAAGCGCGCAAAGTCCCGCCGGGGAATCCTGGGACAACATCAACGCCATGAACGATCTCTGCCGCGAGATCATCACCTGCCCCAGCCATTTCACCATGGCCGCCCTGCAGGGCAATGCCGGCGCGGGCGGCGTGTTCCTGGCGCTGGCCGCCGATCTGGTGGCGGCCCGCGAAGCGGTGGTGCTGAACCCCCATTACAAGGGCATGGGAAACCTCTACGGCTCGGAATACTGGACCTATCTGCTGCCCCGGCGCTGCGGCGCCGGAAACGCCGCCCAAGTGGTCGAGGCCCGCCTGCCCATGGGCACGGCCGAAGCCGAGCGCCTGGGGCTGATCGACTGCCGCTTCGGACGCACCATCGCCGAATTCCGCCGGCTGGTGGAGGAAATGGCCGAAGCCCTGGCCGCCGATCCGGGCCTGGACGAGCGCCTGGCCGCCAAGCGCCTGACCCGCGCCGCCGACGAAGCCCAAAAGCCGCTCGAGCAATACCGAGCCGAGGAACTGGAGCACATGAAGCTGAACTTCTACGGCTTCGATCCCAGCTACCACGTGGCCCGCTACAACTTCATCCATAAAGTAAAGAAATCACGCACGCCACTATATCTTGCGGTTCATCGTTCAAAAATAAACAACATTCGATAAACAACCCCAATCTGTATACCGGACACTACCGGAACATAACCGGAACATATCGTGACTTAACTTACCCCAGGCTTACACAACTTGTCATAACTTGGCATTTGACCTAAGATATGGCTTACACAGCCCCATGTAAGCTATACCACATTGATATTGCGTGGCTTACACATGAAATCGAGGGTAAGCCATGAAATCGCAACTATCCCAGGCTTTCGCCGAGTCAGTCAAACCAACTGAAAAGCGTGAATATTACTGGGATTTGGATATCCCTGGCTTTGGCTTGCTTGTCTTGCCCTCGGGTCGGAAATCCTGGCTCTATCAATCCAAGTTAAAAGGAAGCCGCACGGATAAACGAATAACCCTTGGAACATTCCCGATTATGGAATTCACCAAAGCACGTGGCGATGCCATCAAGTATGCTGGTGTAGTTCAAAATGGCGGAAATCATGCAGTTGAGAAAGAAGAAGAAGCGATTAGGTGCAGCACAGTAAAAGATGTCTTTGAATTTTACATTAAAATGGGAAAAATGAAGCCACAAACCCGCAAAAATGTAACCGCCCATTGCGAAAATCACGTCTACAGCAAACTTGGATCAATGAGGTATTTTGACCTAACTAAACCTTATTTCATTCGCTGGCTTGAAGCAAATTTCAAAGATGCCCCCGGAACAGCATACAACCTCATTCTTCATACTCGTTCAGCTTACAATTTTGCCCGTGGACGGGGAGCCATCCCCGCCGAAACTGTAAACCCTGCCGCTGCGGTGGTTCGTGAAGGTGGGCTGACCATCAGCCTCAAGAAGACGGCAGGTTATGCTATGGCGATGGAGGATGCCGAGCTAACCGACCTACTCAACGCGATCCGGGAAGCGTATAATCACCGTGATTTCAACCCAATAAATGTTGCAATGATCGAACTTATATTGAGCACTGGTGCCAGAAAGGGAGAAATTTTATCCCTTCGGTTTGATGAAATAGACCTTGAGAAGAGAACCATTACAAAAATTAACCATAAGACCTCTGAAACATCACTCATGCCACGCACAATCTACCTGTCTGACCATGCACTATCCGTCTTGGATCGAGCAGCGGAAGCCCGCAAAACCATGCGGCGAATCAGCAGTGAATGGGTATTTCCTGCCACCCGTGGCCGAGGCCACTCCAGTGATGCCAACCGCCCAGTTACGGCTATCGGCAATTTATGCGGTTTCCCCTCGCTCAAGCCGCACAACCTAAGGTCGCTGTACATCAACGTTGCCATTGATAGCGGGGTTCCATTGCCAGTGGTGTCGCAGAACGTCGGACACAGCACTGTAGATACCACCCTTAAACACTACCTAAAAAATAAGAAATCAAGTTTGTTGGAAGGTGCAAATGGGGTCGGGATCAAACTGGCATCTCTGGCACAAATGGATGATTAACTTCGCTTTTATGACGAACGGGGGATCGCGTGTGCCGATGGCTGAACGAACTTGATGACGCTCTCGACCTCTTCAAGCGTCGTGTCGAACCATTCCGTGCCCGGTGATTGACGCTTCGATCCACGAGCTTCCAAAGTGGAATGGATCGCATCTTCCATCGCCGCGACCCGTTGAACTTCCCAAACCCCAAGGATGACGGGATACTCAAAGCAACATGTCGTTTTGCATTGCTGCAACACACGGGCGTCCGCCTCGCCTGTAGTGGTCAAGCCTACTTTGATGGGAAAACGGTTTCCGTCTTTCTTGACGATGGTGGGAAACGAATAGGCGTAGATAATTCCCGCATCGTCCGATTCGATATCGATTGCTGCCGCGTCGGCTTCCGCCATTTCCTCTTCAAGCGAGATGTTCTTGAACATCCCGCCACCTACGTTTTCAAAGACCTTGAGATTTTCAGCAAGAAACGGGATGTAGAACATGAAGATGGTGCTCATCTTCTCCGTCGCATCACTTTTCGCCTTCTTGACCTTAATTTCTAACTGCTCGGGCAGGTAGGTCTCAGCAAGCAACTTCTTCGAAATCTCACGCAGCAAGAAAGGTTCGTCGCCGAAGCCTTTGGCGATTTCCGCCACACGTGGCAGCAACTCGTACCTTGCTGCGTTGTAGACGTAAGAACGAGAAGCCTCAAAGGGAAGAGTCATGTTTTCAGTCTCGCAGTGAGAGATTCAAAATTATGTCATCGTGAAGGTTTGGCACATAGTCCTTGATAGGGTCCACGTTCACATCCCTTATTCACCATGTGTCTGTTCAATGGCGATCTGGATCGCCATAGCGGGCAACTGCCGCCCGGTGAATAGCATCGTCTATCGGATACTGGGGGGGGCATGCTGTTCGTCACCAGGGTATGCTGGCAAGCAGGGATGACAGATTTGGTCACCTCAGTCGCCAATTCAACGCCATCGACTGACTGCACCTCATGGATCAGACCATTCAACTGGATTAGGCGGAAGAACGACTACTGGACGAGTATCATCTGTTCCGCCATGCACAGCACAGCCCCTACGATGGATCACCCTACCGTCTTTGCGAGTGTAGACCGTACCGCGTCTCCAATGTGGTGATTTTGGGGTGCCGGTAGTGTCTGTGCTCTCGTCAGGCCGTTGATGAATGATCGTCTGACCGGGCCGAATCACCCGGTAGGGAGGCAATGGACGCTTTCCATGTTTTTTTCGTGATTTCTGAATTGATTCAGCAATATCAACATTTGTTGCATGTATTGCTGGCTGTTTGATGTAGCTCAACAAGCTTAATACATACGTAACGTCGGCGGCGGGATCACCTTTAAAATATTTTGCATCTGTTGATTTCACATTAATTCGAAAATTATCGACATCCACATCAGCCATATACAGTGGATGAAAGTTAAAAAATAATTCAGAACTCTTCCCACCCACCATATCATCGACCGTCTTAAATTCATCCGGGGCAAACACATCAAACAATCCGAAAGCGACTACGACCGCAAACGCCTCCTTTAAGTAAATCAGATAAATCGCATTCGACACTGAAAATATAAAACTGCTACCTTCAAACGCCTCAATATTACAGCCGCTTTCAACCTCAATGTTCTCAGGAAATATATAAGGCACAGCATCATTCAGCGATTCATTGGCAGAATCGTTGCGAATCATCAACTTACGGAACCGATTGATTCGTTCAATTTGCAGGTCGATGTCCATGACGGCACCTCCGATTGCAGACCAGATGGGGTCAATCGCGACTATATAATCTCGAGCAATCTCAGAAATTCCAATCAGTAATTGTAGCCGTAGAGATAGCCCCGCTGCATTGCTCGCCACTCATTTTCAAACCGTTCGACACCAGCCGCCGCCAGACGATCCGCCTCAGATCGGATGATGTCCAACACGTCAGGAGGCATCCTCGACCGACCTGATAACCATGCGTAGACAGAGCCTTTGGCCCGTTTCAGCCCGTTGGCGGAAAGCAAGTGCCAGAAGACGGTCTTCCAGCCGTATCGAATAGGGATGATCCTCCGCATTTCGCGTTTGACCGCCGCCAGTGGTTCGCCATCTTCCTTTCGATATGCCTCCAGTTCCTGAAAATCATGGGGGCCGGACTGGGTATCGGCGATCTGGGCTTTGAGACGTTCATTCTCATCATTAAGGCGGTCAACCTCGGCCTGTAATGCCGCGATCTTGCGATTTTCAGCCCTAAGATTTTCGATTTCATCCAGGGCCGCCTCAAGGTCTCCCAGATGATCTTCGATCTCACGGTCTTTGGCACTCAAAACAGACGCCACGTAGTCATCTTCATCGCCATAAACGTGGAGATGCAAGTAAGATGGCGGAACATTGTTATCGCTAACCATCTTGACGATTGCACGATATGCATTATCGGCATCCGCATGGATGGACCCAACCATTACGGCAATCATCTTGTTTAGTTTTGCGGTGTCTAACATGGTGCTACATAACCTCGCCATCTCACTTCACGATATAGCCATGCCACATTATGCGGTCAACATAAAATAATGTAAAATTGACTGGTGTAGATATTGTTTTTACGCAGCCACAATTAAGCGACGCCAAGCCAATGCGATCAAGAAATCCATCGCACAAACACATTATATTTTTGCTATTCCGTGAGATGTGCTGGCGTATTAATCTGAGATGCTTGGCTGTTGCATCTGATAATTACATCGCTGAACATTAGCATCAATACTTGGCGGCGATGTGCGGCTGGATGTGTTGGCGTGTGGCATGAAAATAATTATTTGAAATATGACATACGCAAGATAGTCATTAGATTTGAAATCATGAGCCATATTCAGCCACAAATGCGGTTGACATTTTTGCAATAATCAGACATCAACATGGGGGATGTTTTTATGCATGCCGCGTTGCCAACCGATCAGCCAGGGAGCGATCTTGTTGAGCAATTGTCGAACTTGCGAACCATGCCAGTCACATGATGGAGAGAAATACATGTCGTTCTTGGACAAGCTGAAAGCAGCACCTGCACCGACCCGCGTCCCTACCGCTTCAAAAAGCACCCCCGTTACGCGGTTCATAAAGAAGGTGCGTGAGCAGCAAGATGCGGTCCAGACCGCCATTGACGGCGGTGAGATCAATAGCCGCACCGCTTGGTTTGTGAAGTCCGGTGAAGGCTACCGGTTCAAAATTCTTCGCTCACCGCTGATCATCAATAACACCGAATGGTTTGAAGCGGCGAACCTTGCTGACCTGAAGGCTCTTTACCAGGGGTTGATCGACGCTGCGAACAGCGGTGATGAAAAACTGGTTGCCCTGATCAACGAGCGTTCCGAGCTTGATAAAGTAGCCGCCGAAAAAAAGGGCATCGGCCGCAAAAAGAAGTAATTAGCCAATTCACAAATTAGCCCCGGCTTAGAAATTCGCCGGGGCTTTTTAATGCGTGGTATTCAGGCGGTTTAAAAACAGAATCACGCCATCAAACTGATAAATACCAGTTTGATGGTGACATTTGATGGCAATTTTTCGATATCCAGGTGGCAAAGAGAGAGGCAAGCAGACAGTTATTTCATTCATTCCAGAATATGTGGATGAAGTGATCTCCCCCTTTCTCGGGGGCGGTGCCGTCGAACTGGACCTGAGTCAACGCGGCATCCAGGTGCATGGCTACGATCTGTTTGAACCACTGGTGAACTGCTGGCAGCAGATTGGTATTGATGCTGGTGCCGTTGCCAATGCTGCCCGGCAATTCCACCCGATGAACCGGGATGCATTCTATCGGCTCCAGCAACTCTACTTCGATATCCCGGACCTATTGACGCAGGCCGGGGCCTACTTCGCACTCAATCGGTCGTCGTTCAGCGGCCTAACCTTCAGCGGTGGATATTCTGGCACCGACAATCGGTTCACCCTGTCATCCATCGACAAGCTGGAAAGAACCACGATCCCCAATATCAACATCCAGCAGGCCGACTTCGCAACCAGCCTGTCGCGGCACCCCGACACCTTCGTATACGCCGATCCGCCATACCTACTGACGGCGGCGAAATCTAACCTCTATGGCCTTCGGGGAGATACCCATCGGCATTTCGACCATTCGCTCCTGGCGGAGGTGCTTCGCAATCGGTCAGGGTCATGGCTGCTGTCCTATAATGACACCGAATCTGTGCGGCGGCTCTATGAGGGTTTCGCCATGGTCGCTGCTTCCTGGACCTATGGAACCGGCAAGGTCGGAGCCGAACTGCTGATCTTCTCGAACGAATTGGCCGACGCAGTAGGCATGACCCCATTGGGTCGTCGATTCAGTTGTTCATGGCATCGCGACGATAACCAGATGATCCAGATCGCCTGATTGATCGGTCACGTCGATTATGTGCATTCCAGCATCCGTGGTTTCGCTCCAGGGCAATAAAACAAGATCGGAAAATCGACAGAATACGAACTCATCATAAAATAGGTATTTCATAACGAGTTGCTAATTACATCATATTTTTCAATGCCATGGCCTTGGCCGATTTATTCTATCCTGCTATACTCGTTTTAAAGTTATCTTCTGCTTTAACTTTATGGCGAGTATGGTCGATGGTACTGACCGCTACCGGTGAGGTCGGGGATGTCATCCACCTGGAGGACAAAGCCACCAAGCGTTTGTCCGGCCGGTCGATTCCTTTGAACCGTGAACTGCGTGCTGCCCTGGTCGAACTCCATGGCAGTGGAATTCGCAGTCCAGACCATCCCGTAATCTTTTCCGAACGCGGTGTGGGGATGACGGCGAACACCGTCGTCGCGTGGTTCTCCCGCCTTTATGATCGCCTCGGATTTCTAGGATGCTCATCGCATAGTGGACGACGGACGTTCGTCACCAACGCGGCTCGGAAGGTTGGGCAGGCCGGTGGTTCATTGCGTGATGTCCAACAACTCGCGGGCCATCGCAGTTTGGCGATGACGGCCCGTTACATCGAGTCCGATTCGGATTCGCAGCGGCGACTGGTCAACTTGATTTGATCGCCGCATCATTTGCTGGCTACATAGATTTTTATATGATTACATCGCTTTTATATGATGCATTTGTTTATTGCCAATCTTTAACCGCATAGTCGATCCTATCGCAGATAGCCGAAAAACGGCTTTTGCGAAAGGATTAAAAATGAAGGTTGTTATTGTTGTTAGATCGGTCACGCTGCGACACGCATTGAGCTTCGTTCGTGATAATTTGGGCGGTGAAATTTCACATATAACAAATGGTAAAATTATCTCTATTGGCGTTGGGGCTGCCTACGGGATAAAGCAAACTCGAAAGACGGATACATATAGAAAGGCAAAACTAAACTTCATTGTCGCCGACGCGATTAGTGACGACCTCGTATATATAAAAATGAAATTCCACCAATCGATGAACAAAAATGCAGAACTGGTAACGGCATTGCCATATGACAAGCTGTTTCAGGCGATAGACTATGCCACTGAATTTAGGAAAAACCACAAGGATAGAAACGTATACCCACGAGGATGGCAGGCTATATTTTGCGATAAGCTGCTCGAACTCATTCCGTCGATCAAAATATGCGACAAATCAGAAAACACCGTTCGATGGTATCGCCGCTATGAAGCACCAGATCATGGCTGCGTCTCTTAACTAGAATCATTCGGGGCAGGTTGGTGATCAACCTGCCCCGAAATGCGATCAGATGATGACCAGCTACTCGACCTTGCCGCGACGGTGCTTCGCCTTGATCTTGGCCGCTTCCAGAGGATCATCGAGTTCCCCGGCCCTCACGGCGGTGGCGATTTGTTCCAACACCTTGATGGCATCCGCCGGAGTCTTACCGGCAATGATGGTGTTGGCCATCCCCTGTCCCTGGAGTTCCACCACGGTGCGACCATACCTGATTTCCAGCAGCAGGTTGTCGCCAGTGGCCGACCGCCAGAACCAAGCCTGGGGCGGACGACTGATGCTCTGGCGGGTGTTGCCGTCTTCAGTTCCCTTGCGGTAACGGACCCGTTCCACCGTGTAGCTGGGGTTCTTCAGCAGTTCGATCTGGTGAAAGATACCGTCCAAAGCAATCTGTCGAGGGGACTTCTTGCGTGCTTCGGAAACAAGCACCTTCTTTTCGTTACTGAACTTAAGCTGCAACATAATAGCCTCCATGCGTTAACCTCGAAAGCATGATAAGGCCGTAATTAATAAAGGCCAAGATAGCCACATAAATATATTTCACGACATGGCCGCACGGCCACATGATGCTAATTAATTAAATCACACATATAGACACACAGCGATGCGTTGCGGCATCGTCGAATCAATTCTGGACTTCGCTGGAAATCGATAGGCATGACATGTGAACGCATTTGACGTCACATTGAGATGACAACAATCAACGTTAAGTAAATGCCTGGATTAATCAGCCATACATCATGATGGATATAAGCTGGATATTCATTGGACTACTTGCCATCGGCAAATAACAAACAAATTGCCGATTCATGTTAGCCCATTCGAAAATGTCTTCGTCGAGGCCATGAAACGCCTTCGGCTACTCCATATGAAACGGCATGAGCCGCCATAGGTGTAGTCGATCTGATCCCCTGCCGGGGGCAGGGTGGTGTTGTGACGAACGAAGGGAACGAGTTGTCTGTGTTGGACCTGAAACCCATGAGTTGAAATCCATGATGACGCCGAAGGCGTCTTGGTTTTGGAACCAACGAAGGAAATGAGTTGTTCATTTTGTCATGACGCCGCAGGCGTCTTGGTCTTGGACAGACGAAAGGAGTGAGTTGTCGGTGTTGGATATGGCTAATCCGTGATTAGCTAAAGTGCGACTTAGTCTATATTGGATACCAACATAGACTAAGTCTAACTTTTTAGTCAACAATATAGACTAACTCAGGAGAGAACCAGAGACAAAGGACACATCATAACCATGTTTGAACTCGACTATTTTTGCGTATTTCGGGAAGAACCAAGAGATATCCCGAAAAAAGGACACAAATCACTGGCATTCAGTTCACGGTATCAGTTCAGCGGACTTATTGAAATTGATGGCATTGAGTACACCGTCAAATTCAGCAGCTACGATGACCTCAGCAAGCTGATCGATGGAACCTACAAATCAAAGGCATCATTTGTGGATATATATAGAATATACACAAAAGCTATCAGCCTGAATGCCAGAACCTATTTCAGCCCAGTTATCACCAAGCCAAAGGGTCGCTGTGGAAATTGGACCTTGCTTGGTCAGGACGATACTGCTTGCGTGCCCTATTTGGTTATGTCGATCCCCAGCCCAGGTCGGATCGAGGTGGATTTGATGGCGATGGACGTCAATGGAGAATTCACCCTCATCAAGACCCTGACCACCAAGCCGGGGGGAATCGTCATGCGAATGGGGTCGAAGATGCGATGGGTCTGGCGTCGGGCCAAGGCGGTTCCAGCGATCAGTACCACGCCGGAAGCTACGTGATCATGAATGTGGTGTGGCAGGAGGAGGTGCTTCCTGCCACATTACGCATCACCTCACCCGACGCCAGATTTCGGTCCATGCTTCATTCTCAAGAATCTTGAGTGCCTTGACACCTTCTTGCAGTTCCTTGATCTGAATTTCATCGGAACAAAGAACTGATGCTTCGTTCGTTGAATCAATTACCTCAGTCACATTCGAAACCAATGCCAAAAGTGCTTCGGTTGATATTCGTCTATTTCTGGATTTTGAACTGCTCAGGTAGCTCTGGCTTCTGTTTAACCATTCACCAAAATCGCGACCAGAAGTTACAATGCCCAACGAATGAAACTCTTTATATATCTCTTCTAATTTTCGCATGAACGACTCCTGCTGTTGCAGGTGTATTTATCCAAGTAGCAGATGCCTTCATTTGGGGGGGGGGGGCACTTATTTTGATCGCCCAAATTGGCCGACAGGTTCAAACCTGATATTGTTCACGGCCATGAACAGGGGGAACATCATGACCAAGAAAAAATTGCCATTCACGATGTTGATCTGCGGCCTGGACGAGCTTGGTGACGAGTTGGAATCGTTTCGCCCGTCGCACGTTCTCTCGATTCTCGACCCTAATGAGGACCGCGACGATCCCCTGATCTTCCCCGAATCGATAAAGGTTCTGAGCCTGCGATTTTTTGACCTGCACGCCACAACCGGATCAGTCGGAATGATGTTGTCGGCCCAGGACCGGTCTGAATTCCCGAGCATTGACCATGCAATTGCCATCATCGCATTTGGTCGAGAGATACCCAGCGGTGGCAGGGTTTTGTGCCATTGCTGGGCCGGGGTCAGTAGGTCAACCGCAGCAGCGTTCGTACTGGCCTGCCTGCACATGACGGCAGATGAAGCCATGGAACTGATCATGGAACTTAGGCCCGGAGCGATGCCAAACAGGCTCATCGTAAAATTCGCAGACCGACTTCTTCGTGCTGAAGGCCGAATGGTTGCTGCGGTTGACGGTCATAAACGCGATGTCGGTTCAAGGTCGATCAAGTCGATCAGGCGTTGAGCATCTTTTAATGCACACTTCAAAATGTCTAAAACTGCCATAATTTCAAATCTGATTTTATTTTCATCGTAAATCGGCGGCAATCGTCCCGGAGCAACAGAAACGGCATCTTGTGGAGAAATCGTAAAGTCATTTAATCGCATAGCTTACCCCGCATATATTGATATTATGTATTTATGCGGTTATATTGCAACAAGCCCATATATCAGATTGCTTGGAGGGCATTATGCGTTCGCGAAGCATCCTGCTATCAGTCTGCTTACTAATCACTTCGGTCATCACCGCGAATGCCCAGGAAGGCGTCTTCTACACGACGGACAAAGGTGTTGCCGGTGTGGTTAAGGCTGCTCCGCCCTCGGCGTACCCACGCGATCCCAACCTGCCGAATTATTACTCCATCGGCACGCAGCCCTTACCGCCACCACTCACATATGACGAGATCAACGCCCCAGGCTATTGGCACCGGGAAAAAGAATCTGTTTTGGGCAAGGACGTGAATGGCCTGAACTTGCATGGTAGATGGAAGTACTGCTCAGACCAAGAGACTAAAATTAGGCAATATGCAGAGCTATCTATGAAGTGGCTGAATGATCATGACTTGTTGTTCTCACCATCGGTCGGCTTTATCCCCCACGGAATAGCAATGTCACAATCGCGTGACATTCAAACCTTTGCTGAAGTCGCATTTCGTGACCTTAGGTACATCAAGCACGATGGGGCCAGAATCCAGCATTGTGACGACGTTGCCGCATTTGCGATCATGCGGATGCAGAAATTATTGGAAAAATACCCTGAAGACCCTGGCTGGGTTGAGCGTAATCGAAACTGACTGACTTTGATTCTTGGCCGGGTATCAGCATAATTGGACGCCATGCCCCCCCCCGATCTCGACAAGGCATGGGGATATTGGCGGCGAGATATTAGGGGGCATTCCCAGAAAATTTGATGCGAGACCTGAAAGCAGATGACTGCCTACGAAAACTACGTAAGGGATTTTCCGGCTCGATGCCTTGATTTGCTAAAGCTGGCTGAAAAGCCAGCCAGATTAAAGCAACGCGAGGTAACGCTGGCATTAATGGTGGCATCTTCAGGATTTGTTGTTCCGCTGGAACGGCTTTCAGTACGGAAAGCTCATCCGACTAGAGATGCTGCAACATATGCGGAATCGGCAAAAAATCTTGACCTACTGCTTTCGAGCAAATTCCTAGAATCGCTGCTTGGCGTTGATTCTAATAGCTGGCGTGGGGGAATGCTTACCTCCATCGAAGGAAATCCAGATTCATGGAGCGAGTTGGCGAAGCCAAAGCCATTATCGAAAGAAAAAACAGTTGGCGGCGTAATCAGGGTAGTAAGAAATGCCTTAGCTCATGGCAATATTTTCACCTACAAGAACCCGATTGATGCAATTGTCTTCGTGTGTACGAACATGGATGACGATAGGAACATAACTGATTTCTCGTTTATTATGTCATCGCCCGATGATTTTCTGCGTTTTTTGAAGGGATGGTTTGGGTTTCTCGACACGGCTCATATACCAGCAGAAGTGGCGGAAGATGGCGTTGCAAATGCGGCGTAGGGTCGCCTTTTACCCCTGCTCCGGCACTGACTTTGAAACGCCATTGGCGATCCTCAACGGGAGCGTGGATGAAGTCATTTTCTGTGATATCAAGGGTGCCACCCGCAAGATTCCAACCGGCGATCAGTATCCAAAAGCCAGCTTTATTGCCGGTGATGTGCGTGAAATCGTAGAAACACTTCCCGAAATTTATGCTTTGTTCTATCGACGAGATAGCAATGGAGAAGGGGGGAGCGGTGTATTTGTGCTTGGCGACTCATTTCTCCCCTTAATTCTAAGCAGATTCAATCCCGCAGGGGGAATAATTGTCACCGATGGATCGAATAGTCGCGGGGGAAATTTCAAAAAAATGATTAGGAGAAATGGACTGCAGAAGCACGGCTTCAAATTTTCTCCGCATTTAGATCAGCCATACCTCGACAGCCACTCTCTTTGGATTATTTCTGCCGTTCCATACAGTTAATAATCAACGCCCCCGACCGCCATACACTTCCGAATGCCCTGCGTGCTTCTTCCAGTTCGCCTCGTACTGGGCCGCCAATTCGGGATCGTGGATCACCAGCAGGTTTTCGGCATTCCGTTCCTGGGCGGCCTTGGTGAAGTTAAACGATCCGGTGATGACCGTGCCGCCGTCCAGCACCATCACCTTGTTGTGGGCGATGGCATGGGCCGCGTCGATCTGAACCGGACCCCGCCGTTGGCCAGAAAATCAGCACCGCTGTATTTCTCCGTCCGCTGGCTTTTGTCCAATACGGCACGAACATCGACGCCGCGTTTCTTGGCCTGCACCAAAGCCTGTGCGATGGCTGGTGAGGTGAACGAATAGGCTTGGATCAGGATGGTGCGTCGAGCGGTTCCGATGGCCTCTACGACCTTCCCAGTGCAGTCCATTCCAGGGGTGAAGCAGACATCGATCTGACGGTCAGCGGCCATCCCGGCATGAGCAGTCATCAACAGGGTCACCGTTGCCACGATGATCGAAAGACGACCGTAACTCATTGCTGCTTCTCCACCAAAATTCCAGCTTCGATGGCCGCAGCCATCACCACGTCGCCCATGGGGCCTTTGAGTTCGTCCGGCAGCGTAACGGCAGTCATCCGCGTCCCGTCTGGTGCCCGGTACTTTGGAAGCGTCATCGCCGTAAGAACGGACATGGGGCTGCCGTCAACCTCAAGCACAGCCTTATATTTTGAAAAGACAGCCATACCATGACCAAAAATTGCTTGGGACAGGTCTACGGGGTGCCCCTCGACCGTATTCAGCCATAATCACAATATGTTACAAAATCCGTCAAGGATGGGATCGTTTTTAGGCGTTTGAATTTACTAAGTAATTTGTCCTCATGCCTAGTATGCGTAGAATCTCCTGATCCCATTTAGGACTAAACCTAATTTTAGAAATTTGATTTTATAGGTTGAAAATCTAATGCACCATCGCTACGCAAGAGATGCAAATGAAAATCATTGAGCGGTTGAAAAATTTACTGTCTCGACGAATGCGGGAGAAGCAGTTCCGCTGCCAAATGGATTTTCACCGAAAGAGCGATGAGTATTTGCTTCAAATACTCGTTGACGATACTTGCTCATGCATCCTTAACCATAAAAACAATTGCTCTATACTAAAAGATGAACTCCGCCACCGTGGATATCATTTTTATGAAAATGGCGGTATTAAATTATGACATGCGTTGTGCACAAAGTTGCCATAATTGACGATGACATCAATGTGCTTAGAAGCCTTGGTAGGCTACTACAGCATAAATATGAAGTTATAACATCAACATCGGGGCTACGCGGAATTCAGCTTATAAATGATGCCACAAATCAAGGAAATGAAATTGCGGTCGTTATCTCAGATTACAGAATGCCAGACATCGATGGATTTACCACTATCAAAAAGATTCTTGAATTATCGCCCATGACGGTGGCAATTATGCTAACTGGCTTTGCAGATATGCGAGTTGTTAAAGATGCCGTGAACAATGGCTTCATTTTTAGATTTCTTGAGAAGCCAGCAGATCAACAACTTTTGTTTATGGCTTTAAATTCCGCCGTTCAACAACATGAACTTCTTAAGTCATCGCGTTATTTGGAAAAAAGTGAAGAACGATTAAGGCTTGCACTTGAAGCTGTTGGTGATGGGGTGTGGGATTGGTTTCCAGGAACAGATTCGGTTGCTTTCACTAAAGGCTGGTGGGGTATGCTGAATGAAATGGAAAAGCCGAATGAATGCATGATTCATGAGTGGATGGACCGAGTCCATCCAGGCGATATTCAGATGTTGAGCGATCAAATCACTAAATTACTCAATGGAAATGAGACGAAGCTTCATTGCGAGCATCGTCTGCGGACATCGGATGGACGCTATAAATGGTTTTTAGCCAGAGGATTTGCCTCATATGATTCAATAAACTCTAAACTAAGAATCATTGGCACGCATACTGACATCCATAAGCGTCGCATTATGGAAGAAACTATCTTAAAACATTCGTCAGAATTAGAGAAACTCGCCAATACAGACTCATTGACAGGCATTAACAACCGTCGTTCGCTTATCGATAAGCTAGATGAAGAACTGCATAGGGCTGAAAGATACAATAGACCACTATCATTGCTGATGGTTGATATTGATCATTTCAAACACGTGAACGACCAATACGGACACAACGCTGGCGATGCCGTTTTAATCGAATTTTGCAGAACTATCAAATCTGCATTGCGTAAAAACGACTCATTCGGTCGGATTGGTGGAGAGGAATTTGCCATCATTCTGCCTGAGACGACTTTAGAAAACGCAATAGTGGTTGCAGAACTTCTAAGGCAGAAAATTGAAAATGCATTGATAGAAATTCAAGACGGCCTGAGACTTCAGATAACGTCTAGCTTCGGAGCAACCGTAGCACTTCCAGTTAATGACACTATAAGTGAGATAATGCGTCGAGCAGACGTTGCTTTATATCAAGCAAAAGATGGCGGACGCAATCGTGTAATGATCACTGGATGCCACTCTCCATGAATAAGTTTCGAACACCAATTTCTAAACATGCTGAGTTGACAAAAAATAATTTTGTTAAGCTCACGCAGCATCTGGCTGATTTTTTAAGTGATACACAGAAACAAAAGTTATCGCAAGTGTCGATTCAATTGCTATCTGTTATTGAGCGAAACTGTGAAGATTGTGCAAAAAACATCCGCTCTAGTGTTGAAAAAAAGACGGAATCTATTGGTATTAGAAAAAAATTTCTGTTGCGTTTGGTTGGCTCAAAAATATCTCACCTTTGCAATAATCCATCTATTTTTCCAAAATCAATTTTTGATGCAATAGATACATATATGAAAAAGGCATTTGGCCATATTGTTTATGAAGAATTAAATATTGAGGCGGAACACATACTATTGTCTATCGATGACGATGGCGATGAGTTTATGTGGCTGGAAATTAACAAAAATCCACGATGGAAACGTCTTGCCGAAACTATATTAATACGCATTCTGCTTAGATTTGAGCAGTTTCAGGTTGGCAAGCGAACGTTTATGATTATCATAAACGACGTAACAATTGCAAAATCAAAATTCACATTTGCGGATGAGCACTTTACTATATTGTTCAACTCGTTATTTTCAGAGTTAGGCGATGCTCTTAATGATGAGAATCAGCGGATCCGTCTGGATTTTCATTTCGGCGATGGTGTTAGCAAAAGAATCCGGTCCATCCTCGATCAAGGGATGCCACGAAGGAATTCAGAACACAGAAAAAAGATTTCATCCAAAGACATCTGATATTTAGATTTTTGGTCATCATGCATTTGTCTGTGACTAAAATAACATCGGGTTATGACCGACCAATTCGACCCATCTTCAACCACCACACGAATGGGCCAAACACGCCGTCTCGGGTTGTGGCATTGAGCCGCAAGGTTGAGGATGCCGTGGTCACCGTCGCGGATGACTCTATGGGTGAACCCCAAGATCACCGGTATGCCGCCGTGGTTGGTCACGGGAACCGCCCTGACCTGGGGCCGTGGCGGCATCGTCGGCCAGGACACCGCAATCGACCAGTTTCTCGATGCCACGATCTGGATTCAAAGTGGTCAAATTGACGGGATGATCGAGAACTCGACGGTGCGTGTCAATCGGATCACTCGGGTTGATCCGCGATCTGGAGATGTCGATTTTAATGACTTGGACCCCGATGATCTGACCGGCCGCGTCGAAGTTCGGGGTGACATGGGCGAATACCCAGTAGTTGTCACCATTCTTCGCCATGTTGTTCACATAGGCGAATATCTCCCGACCATCGGCAATGGTGTCCCAAAGCAGTTTGAAGACGCATCGTGGCATTTCGGGGTGCCGTATGACCGAATGTGGCTTTCCCATCACCTCGGATTCGGTATAGCCGCTCACTGTCAAAAACACATCGTTGACGTAGGTCAGCCGTCCTTTGGGATCCGTCTTGCTGACGATCAATTCGTCATGAGCAAAAGTTCGCTCGCGACCTGATGGAGTTTTACGGTCACCCGCCATCTCCGATACCTCTCCCAAATTGAATGGGCTATGAGCACAGCCTATTATTTATGATTAACCGATAAACAAATCAAGCCACCACCTAGACTCACATAAACTCTCAGCATACACAACCAAAACAATGAGTACCAGGAATTTGCCAAAAAAAGTAAGACCATCAAAATGCACAACCATCTATATCAACTCCATATTTAATAAGAATTGATCGGCAGGCACCGGATGACCAAGCAGAAATCCTTGTAATATTTCACAGCCACAATCTATCAGAAACTCACGCTGAAACCCATTTTCAACACCCTCTGCTATTACCTCGAGATCGAGGGCATGAGCCATTTGAATGATAGATGAAATTAACGCATTACCCTTGCCTTTATCAGATATTTCAGACGTAAACGACTTATCGATCTTAAGTGTAGTAAACGGAAATTTGCGGAGATATCCAAGTGCAGAATACCCAGTTCCAAAGTCATCAATCGAAAGGCGGATACCCATTCCTCTCGCCACTTCCATGAATGCAATCGCAGCATGACTATCCGCAACAAGAGTTCGTTCAGTTAGCTCGATCTCAAGCAACTCAGCAGGGAAGCCCGTCGCCTCAAGAATTTTCTCAATGGTTTCAATGAAGCCCATATCATTACACTGCAAAGCCGATATATTTACCGCAACCCTAAAAGCAGCACCATAATTCAAACGCCAATACGCCGCATCCTTGCATGCGGAAAGCAATATGGAGCTTCCGATTTGCTTAATCAGGCCATTTTCCTCTGCCAATGGAATAAATTTTTCCGGAGAAATGTAACGGCCACCATGAGATTGCCAACGAGCAAGTGCCTCAGCACCAACAAGGCGGCCAGTTTTTGCATCGATAAGAGGCTGGTAAAACACTTTAATTAAGTCTTCCGTTACCGCAGAATGAAGCTCGCTATCTAAAGCCTGTCGCTCGCGAGCTTGCTTGTCCATTTCAGGCATAAACAGCCGATATCCGCTAGATGACTTATTTTTAGCGTTCATCAGTGCTGAGTGTGCGTTTCGCAGCAAATCAAAAGGGTCAGTTCCGTCAATTGGTGAAAATGACATTCCAATTGACGATGATAAAAAAATTTTGTCACCACAAACATTGAACGGCTGAGATAGTGCCTCCGTTAATCTTTTTGCAATAGACTCAGCAATTGATGGGGTCGAGATTCCTTGTAAAATTACAAGGAATTCAGTTCCGCCGATTCGAGAGGCCGTATTCAGATCGCTTAGAACTATTTCAGAGATTCGTTCAGCAGCTTGCTTTAAAATTAAATCGCCACCTTTGTGGCCATGGATATGATTTGCCCGAGAAAGCCCGTCAAGCCTAACAATAAGAGCGGAAACAATCTTGCCGAAACTGCTATTTGCAGCAATAGCTTGGCCAAGGCGATCAAGTGCAACAGCTCTGTTGGGTAGCCCAGTAAGCTCATCAAAGTTTTGCGTATGAATAAGCCTTTTCTCGAATTCCTTTCTTATTGTTATGTCTTCTTTGATGGCAATAAAATTAACAATCCGTGCACAATCATCGATCACGGGAGCGATTACCGCATACTCCCAAAATAAGTCTCCATTTTTTCTTCTGTTGTGCAATTCTCCGTGCCATACCTCTCCATTGGAAATGGCACCCCATAACTCACGGTAAACATCATCAGTGGTATATCCAGACTTTAATATTCTTGGGTTTAATCCAACTGCTTCTTCATAGGTATACCCCGTATTTTTTGTGAAGCATGGATTAACATACTGAATTAGGCCGCCGCAATCAGTTATGACAACAGAAACTGGAGCCTGCTCAACTGCCGCAGATAGCCGCAGCAGACTGGATTGACGATGAGCGGTTTCTTCAAGAAGGCGATTGATTGCAAGCGAAACAGGGCCGATCACTTCATCAGAAGACGATTCGCAGCGAACAAGTATATTCCCTGACAAAAATTCGTTAATTACGGCTTCTATATCTCTCAATCGTTTAACCATTTTATACACCTCAGGTGTCGTCGGCCTTTATGGATTTGACGTTGCCGGAAGAGGCCGCGATCAACGAATGTAATTTTTCAAGCGATTGATCGCTACAGCAGACGGACATGACGCACCCATGATTTGCAGCACAAATCAAAACCCTGGAGATAGAATCAATTGTGCTGGATGTATTATCGTGGCTAATTTTGCAGACACGTATTAAGTCATCACTCATGGCACTATCCAGCATTTTGCTGGATCGATTTCATGCCGCTCAAAAACTGAACAACATCTTTTCGAATTAGTTCGGACTGCTTCGAAACGTCCCCCGCAGCCTGAAGAACCTGGGAGGCTGCTGCCCCAGTTTGACTTGCCCCCGAGGACACATCTGCAATATTTTTGTTAACATCGTTTACCGCTTTAGAAGCCTCATGGACATTGCGGCTAATCTCACTTGTGGCCGCACTTTGCTCTTCAACAGCAGATGCAATGGCGGTTGAAATGCCATTTATCTCACGAATAGTGCCTCCAATTGATCTGATTGCCTCGACGGAAGCACTTGTTGCCTCTTGTATTGAACGAATTTGTTCACCGATATCAGCGGTTGCTTTAACGGTTTGGTATGCGAGGTTTTTCACCTCGTTAGCAACCACTGTAAAGCCCTTACCAGCCTCTCCAGCCCTGGCCGCCTCGATAGTGGCGTTGAGTGCCAGCAGATTGGTCTGGCTTGCTATGTTTTCAATCAGAGCGGCTACAGTTCCAATTTTGTTTGCTGCATCTGACAACCCCATGACAATTCCATCGGTCCGCTCAGCCTCCTGGACCGCATTTGCGGATATGGTCGCAGACTGACTTACTTGCCGTGTGATTTCGGACACCGAAGCAGCAAGTTCCTCTACGGCCGATGCAACAGTTTGTATGTTAACGCTGGTCTCTTCCGATGCCGCTGCAACCGCAGTTGATCGGCTAGTCGTATCACCTGCTACACGAGCCATTTCGTTAGCTGTGGCAACCAACTCCGTTGAAGATGACGCAAGTACCCCTACAAACTGAGAAATCCTCTCGTCAAATTCAGTGGTTAGTTGCTCACGCCGTAAAATCCTTGTTTCTCTAAAGGCACCCTCTGCAATTTGCCTTGCTTGCATTGTGTCATTGGATAGCAAAGCTCCGCGAAACACCATGATGACCCGAGCCATCTCCCCAATTTCATCTTCACGTTCGAGGCATGGAACCGCTGTATTTTTTTCTCCTGACGCAATTTTTGAAATTGTGGCAGTCAATGCAGTAAACGGTGTGACCACGCTACGAATAATTAGAGCAGTTGTAATAATTCCCACAGCCATCAACAGAACCATTGCCGCTGAAATTAGATACAAATCACTTTGAGCTTTTAACCGGATCGATGAAGCCATAAACATTAGGTCATTGGCAGCGGCATTTTCCGCCTTTTTAAGAACTTCAATTCTGGCTGTGGCAGCAGAAAACCAACTTTGCGGGTCAATGCTACCTTGATTCATATTAATAGCGGCAGAATCTCGAATCTTTTCATAATCGCTTGCGATTTGACCGCTTATCATGTCCATAAATTCTTGTTTTTTTGCCTGAGAAACAAGGTTTTTATAGGTGTTAAAATATGCAGCTTGCTGAGCAGACCTATCAACAAATCGTTTGTATCTCCACGATGGGAATGCCTCGGAGAATCCAACGGCACCTATTGCACGTTCCTGTCCCGCACGTTCTTTGCCTTGCGTGAGGGAAAGATAAGCATTCAGTTGGTTTGAAACTTTTGCACTCTCAAGACTTTGGGCAACGTCTGACAAATTGTTAAGGAGCCGAACTATCAAGGACGAGTATTCGTCAACGATATCCGCCTGTTTTTTGGTGGCACTATCTACGCTGATGCGAACTTCATCAAGCTTATCAAGTGCGTTAGTGCCGTTGCCAATTTGGTTGGTTGATACAATTTTTCTCAACCTATCAACCTCGATACGGCGAGAATTTAGGTTTGAACGCTGAGCATTGTTACCGCCAATAACAAGGGCAGTTACACCTCTCTCTCCCTGTAACTCGTGAACAAGATTCCCAACATTAACGGCGTAATCAGCGAGAGCCTCAACACGCTTCATTTCGCTAACAACATCCAGCTTACCGGATATAAGAAAAAGTGTTACGGCAAACGCCAAAATGCTTGGAATCAATGCGGCCATTAAGATGCGGTTTTTAACCTTGAACCTACACAGAAAGACATCAACAGCATCTAAGATACCAGTCGTGCGACGCTGCTTTGCAGCACCATGCTGACGGTAAAGGGTGGAAAGCTGAAGGTCTTTGCCAACAACATGATCAAAAAACCAATTGGTAAGATACAAAACAACCGCCTCAACCGCAGGTCCAGAATTATCGTTAGAGAGCAAACCTATGAACTTTTCAATCTGCCCAATAGCCTCGCTGTGTTCTTTTGCGTGCTCATCTAGCTGATCAAATGATAACTTTTTCAGAATAGCTTCTTCTCTGGACGCATGCCTTCTGAATTGAATTAAAAACTCATCCAGTATGCTGAGTATTCTATTTTCATCAGAATTTATGCAGCCAGTAAGCTGGTTTATAAATTCCATGAGCCCACGGTGGTCTGCATCAATGAAGTCAACACCCGTCTCGTACGTGGCGTGCCATTCCATTCTCATGATATCCCAGCCTCACATTAAATTATATCGGCTCTAATTTGCAATATCTGCCATGTCATTCTTGTATTTTCCAATATGTTTGGTGAGTTTGAAAAGAATCATATTGTTACGGTCGGCCCTATTATTTTGCTAGTAGCTGTTGATGTTTATCAAATCCAGAGCAGTAACTGTAATTTTTCGAATAATACGTATTATATTTATTGGTATACAGGTTTATATTGCGTTCACATGTGAGTGTGTATTTTTGGAATTTGAACTCATAACGGGAGGGTTGTTTGGCCGGTTTAAGATGTATTCAAGAGGTGGCCGGATTAAAGCTTTCGTACACCGCACCTGCATTCCGGTTTTGGGGCGTTGTGATTTATTACCTATGAGTGTGGTGATAATGATATTTCGAAATCCCTTGCTTCCACCGTTTGCTGCCTCACACGTGGGGGCATGCCGAAGGAATTATGGAATAGGGACGGGATAACTGATGTCGGATCCAACAGGTGAGCCAGCGTGGCCCGATACGCCTCTGCCGCCAGCTTGGGCTCGGCTCATCGCGATAGGCATGAGCCAAACCAGCCTCCGCCAGAATCAGGGGAAGGGGATTCATCGATTGTGAACAATGTGTGAATTCGGGACTTATCCGCTTAGTCGTCGCACGACCACAATGCCCGGCAACCAGACTGCACCCGCAGGATAAATACCTCTTGAAAGGGAGGTATCCATCATGAACGCCAGAATCTACGACCCACAGCAGGACATCGACCGTCGCCTTGAAACGATAGGCGAGATTTTTCCCTGGAGGCGAACCTATGAGGTCGATGAAGAAGGCTTTGCCATTCTGCAACAATCCTTGGCGGCGTGTGCAAGCCACGCACGGCTGACCGACCCTGGCGGCGGATCGCTATCCCAGAAGCACCTTGAGGTCGCCTTTGCCCATGTGGTCACCCAGGTCACCGCATGGTTCAGCAACAAGTCAGATTATCTGATGGTCAAAGCGGCATGTGATGCTGCAAATGCAGCAACGCGAGCATCTGATTTACACTGACATAGACAGCCATCCTGCATTTGCAGCGAAATCATGCATCTTTGATAAATAGTTCACGGCAAACTTTTTATCAAGGAGACATCATGAGCACCATTCAAGAATCACAAATCGCTAGCCACCAAGAAGAATCTGAACGCAACCCCGATGACTACGCCCGGCCATGCCCACACTGTGGCGGCATCACATTTGTCATCACACTATCAAATCGCATCAAATGCTTCGAATGTGAGGAGTTTTTTATTTGAATTTAATGCCGTAAATGTTTGCTTTAACGCGTAGACGGACACAGCATCATGCATCATATAAAACGCATAATTTTATAATCACTGACATAATTATCCTAGACTTACTGCAGCACCAATCCCATATCGGATTTCTATTGGGCGACATAAATGAAAGCGATGGTCATGGAAAAGGTTTGGTTAAGCGTTTGCGAAGCGGCAGAATACGTCGGATTGGCACGGCAAACGTTGGTCAATCGGCGGGGAAAAGGACTGCGTCCGAGGGCCAACAAAGTTGCCAATCGTCTCCGCTACCACAGGGACGAATTAGACGATTGGATTCGGTCAAATGGGCATGAACCAGCCCGTCGCGGCCGCCCACCGAAGACCTAAGCAACAGCTTGCCTTTTTGATTGGAACAGATCATGATAATTACAAATACAACCCTGATTTGAGCTGTTGCGAAGCTTAAGGCTTACATTATGGCTTTCAATATTAAGTATGATTTAAGCAATCTATTGTTAATGCGATTGAAATTTGTATTTTACAATAGCTTCATCCACAAGATCCCCAAATCACGCACCCCGCTCTATCTGGCGCGCCACCGGCGCAAGGATTCCGTGTCGCGGTAGCGCGGCCTTTGTCGCATCCCCGCCGCCTTTGTCGGGGATGCGACAAAGGATGGAACCCAGCATTTCCGCCATTTTATTGCGTTGCAGCACTTGGCATCGCCATTGCAGAGGAACCGGCATAGACCCCTGACGAGGAGGCCGCCGGTGTCTGGCAACGTCATCTCTCTCTCCAGCATCGTCCGTGGACCCATGGTCCCCGCCGACGCTCCGGCCGCGCCCACCGGCGGCTGTTCCTCCAAGTCCTGCGGGTCGGATGCGGGCCAGGGCGACATGCCCGCCCACATCTGGGACAAGGTCAAGGACCATCCCTGCTACTCGGAAGAAGCCCACCACTACTTCGCCCGCATGCATGTGGCGGTGGCGCCGGCGTGCAACATCCAGTGCAATTACTGCAACCGGAAGTACGACTGCGCCAACGAATCGCGCCCCGGCGTCACCAGCGAGAAGCTGACCCCTGAACAGGCGGCGCGCAAGGTGGCGGCGGTGGCGGCCAAGGTGCCGCAGCTTTCGGTGCTGGGCATCGCGGGTCCGGGCGATTCCCTGTTCGACTGGAAGAAGACCTCGGCCACCTTCCGCGAGGTGTCCAAGCTGCTGCCCGACCTCAAATACTGCGTCTCGACCAACGGCCTGGCGCTGCCCGACCACCTGGACGAACTGGCCCAGCACAACATCGACCACGTCACCATCACCATCAACATGGTGGACCCCGAGATCGGCGCGCTGATCTATCCCTGGATCTATTTCAAGGGCAAGCGCTACACCGGCATCGAGGCGGCGCGCATCCTGCACGAGCGCCAGATGGAAGGCCTGGAGGGTCTGACGGCGCGCGGCATCCTCACCAAGATCAACTCGGTGATGATCCCCGGCATCAACGACCGGCACCTGATCGAGGTGAACAAGGAAATCAAGGCCCGCGGCGCCTTCCTGCACAACGTCATGCCGCTGATCTCGGACCCGGCCCACGGCACCGCCTTTGGTCTGTCCGGCCAGCGCGGCCCCAAGCCCGCCGAGTTGAAGGACCTGCAGGACAAACTGGCCGGCGGCGCCAATCTGATGCGCCACTGCCGCCAGTGCCGCGCCGACGCGGTGGGCATGCTGGGCGAGGATCTGTCCCAGGACTTCACCCTGGACAAGCTTCCGGAAGTGGCCGCCGCCTTTGATCCCGAGCCCCGCCGCCTCTACCGCGAGGTGGTCGAGCGCGAGCGGGCCGACCGCGCCAAGGCGCTGGCCGGCGCCGAGGCCGAACTGGCCGAAGCCGTCGCCCAGGCCCCCACCAAGCTGGTCGCCGTCTGCACCAAGGGCGGCGGGCGCATCAACCAGCATTTCGGCCACGCCACGGAATTCCAGATCTTCGAGGTGGACGCCACGGGCGTGCGCTTCTCGGGCCATCGCAAGGCCGACAATTACTGTGCCGGCGGCTATGGCGACGACGACAAGCTGGACGTGGTCCTGGCCGCGCTGGACGGCATCGACACGGTGTTCGTGGCCAAGATCGGCCGCTGCCCCAAGGATGACCTGAAGAAGGCCGGCATCGAGGCCATCGATACCTACCCCTTCGACTACATCGAGACGGCGGTGGCCGGCTGGTACGCCCAGCGGTTCGGCCAGACCTCTGAAACCGCTGAAATTGCCTAGAAAGAGGAGAATACGATTATGGCTCTGAAGATCATCGCTTCCGAATGCACCACCTGCGGCGCCTGCGAGTTCGAGTGCCCCAACGCCGCCATCTCCATCAAGAGCGACGTCTACGCCATCAAGGCGTCGGGCTGCACCGAGTGCGACGGCGACGCGCCCAAGTGCCAGGCGGTCTGCCCGGTCGAGGGCTGCATCGTCCAGGGCTGACCATTTACCGGAAAGGGTGCCGTCATGAGCGAAGACGCGAATTTCGAGCTGTGGGACAAACCTCTTTACGAGCGTGGCGACAAGGTCGCGGCGCTCAGAGATGTCCGCAACGACGGCACCTATCCCGGCTCCCGGATCGGCGAGTTCCTGATCCGCAAGGGCGAGGTGGGCTACGTCACCCAGGTGGGGACCTATCTCAACCGCTTCTACGTCTATGCCGTGGATTTCCTGGAGGCCGAGCGGCTGGTCGGCATGCGCGCCCACGAACTGGAACGCGCCGAAGAAGAAGAAAGGAAGGCGTCATGAAGGTCATGCTGCGCAAGGTCGGCGAGAAGTACGAAATCTACGTCCCCAAGAAGGATTTGGAGGAACTGGTCGTCGAATCCGAGAAGGAGGGCATCTGGGGCGGCACCATCCGAATCGCCAACGGCTGGACCTTCGCCATGCCCGACATGCCGCCCGACACGAAACTCCCCATCACGGTCGATGCGCGCAAGCTCAGCGGCGACGACGAGTGAACCCCGGCACGGAGGACGCGGCCATGCTCGACTCGCCGAAATCCCTGCTCGCCGAGATCGGCGCCGAGATGGCTGCCGGCAATCTCGTCCCCTTCCTGGGGCCCGACGTGCTGGTCATGGAGTCCGAGCCGCCGGTGCCGGTGGGCGCCCGCGCTCTGGCGCTGGCGCTGGGCGCCAAGGTGGGCGTGCCCGGCCGCATCAAGAATAACCTGTGGCATTCCGCCCAGTACATCGAGACCCACAAGCACCGCATGACGCTGGACCGGCTGATGGCCGGCTTCTTCCAGCCGGTGCCCGAGCCCAATGCGCTGCACCGCTGGCTGGCCGGGCTGCCCCGCCTGCCCCTGGTGGTCGACACCTGGTATGACGGCGCCATGAAGGCCGCCTTCGAGTCGGCGGGCCGCGACAACTGGGGCATCGTCCAGGGCTGTTCCAAGGCCAGGCGGCTGGACGGCGGCGTATGGACGCGGGCGGTGTCCCCCGACGGCGCCGTGGTCGGCGACGACGTGGCCGATGGCTGGCGCACCGTGCTCTACAAGCCCCACGGCGCCGCCCAGCCCACCGGCGACGTGCTGGTGTCGGATTCCGACTATGTGGAGGTGCTGACCGACATCGATATCCAGACTCCCATTCCCCAGGTGGTCAAGGACCGCCGCACCACGCGCGGCTTCGTCTTCCTGGGCTGCCGCTTCTACGACCAGATCCTGCGCACCTTCGCCCGCCAGATCGCCAAGCGCTCGGCCGGGCCGCGCTATGCCGTGGTGCCCGAGGAGATGACCCGCAACGAGTGGAAGTTCATGGAGATCGAGGGCATCACCCCCATCACCCTGCCGCTGGCCGAGGCCGTGGCGCTGATGAGCGCCGAACAGCCAGCCTGACCCGCCGCCACCCATCCCCCTTGGAGAGAGGAACACCCATGGCCAACGTTACGTTCAGCGCCCCCACCCTGGAAAAGGACGTCACCGTCTATGCGGTGGCGGGCGACAACAAGACCCTGCTGGGCGTCGCCAAGCAGCACGGCATCAAGATCCCCTGCCAGTGCGAGAACGGCGAGTGCGGCTCGTGCCTGATCAAGGTCACCATCCTGGACGACAAGCGCCCGTCCGGCATCCATCTGACCGAGAAGGAAAAGCTCACCCTGTCGGTCAATGGCAAGCTGACCAAGGCCCAGCTGGCCGACACCGAAACCAACGACATGCCCCCGCCCTACCGGCTGGCCTGTCAGTACATCGTCCGCAACGAGGATATCTTAGTGGAATTCTCGGGCGAGCCGGGCGTCGAGATCGATCTGCGGCGATAGGTGGCGGAAGCTCGCAGATCGAGAAGGGGCGTCCCCGGCGGGGCGCCCCTTCATTCTTTTACGATAACGCACATTCAACACCAATGTCCTATATTTCCTTTACAGGTTTTATCCATCAGATTCATCGAATACTGTCGCGTCTTGCAATCGACGCAACAACTCATATATATTCCAAAGACATAGACCTTAGGACTACCCCTCATCGCCCTCGAGCAAACTCTTTCCCGCTTCACGGTCAAGGCCCGGATCTTCATCGGGTTTGGCCTGGTCTTGGCGCTGCTGGCCCTGGTGGCCGTGATCAGTACCAGCGGCCTCCATTCCGCCGAAGACAGCATCGTGAAGTACGCCAAGGTGGGCGACAATTCCGTGAGGGTCGCCATCATGGCCGGCACTTTCACCGAGGCGCGGCGCAATGCCCGCGTCTTCACCGAAACGGGCGAGGCCGCCTATGCCACCCGGGCGCGGGAGCTGTTCGCCGAGATCCGCAAGATCCTGCCCGACGCCATCGCCGCCACCATCGATCCCACCCGGCTGGAGAATCTGAAAAAGATCTCGGCGCAACTGGAGTCCTATGCCGCCAATTTCGAAAAGGCGGTGGAGGCCCACGATCTGCGCGAAAAGCTGGCCAACGAGCAGTTGGCCGGACTGGGCCGCAAGGCCACCGAGGATCTGGCCAACATCGTGAAATCGGCCATGGCCGATGGCGATTTCGAGGCCGCCGCCATGGCCGGACAGGTCCAGCAAGCCCTTATGGGCACCCGCCTGCTGGTGGCGCGTTTCCTGATGATGCCCAGCGACAAGGCCGCCGAGGAGACCAAGGCGCAGTTGGATCGGTTCATGACCGCCATGCGCCCGCTGGAGGATCGCCTGCGCAACCCGGAACGCAAGCGCCTGGCCAAGGATGCCTCGGACATCGCCCAGACCTACAAGGCCACCTTCGATCAGACGATCGCCGCCACCATGGCCGTGGACAATCTGGTCAACGTGGTGATGCGTGACACGGCCCGCGACATCGCCAAGCTGACGGAAGCCACTCTCGCCTCCCAGACGGCCGCCCTGGACGTGCTGGAGGCCGAGACCGTGGGCAGCGTGAAGAACGCCGCCAACAGCGAGATGATTCTCTCTCTCGCCGCCCTTGTCGGCGGGCTGGTTCTGGCCTGGCTGATCGCCGGCTCCATCGTCAAGCCGGTCCAGGCCATGACCGCCACCATGTCCAAGCTGGCCTCGGGCGACAAGAGCGTGGAGATTCCCGCCACCGCCAACAAGGACGAAATCGGCGAGATGGCCCGCGCCGTCCAGGTGTTCAAGGAGAGCA